>JANXCD010000100.1 GCA_025060305.1 Armatimonadota bacterium
CCCAAATTTTTGGTCAACTCGGTTTCAACCAGCCGAGCCAGTTCTTTTGGGCTGGGCAAATGCTTTTTGACCTGCCAAAACCCAATAGCCAAAATCACCAAAAAAGTTGATGCGACCAAAATGGGAGCGAGCCAACGAGCCATTCCCTTTCACCTGCAAAAATAGACGACAAAAATTTGCCATAGAAAAATGTAGCGTCGGCTTTAAGCCAACGCAAAACCGATAAAAATTTTTGGTTTCCTCAGTTTGAGAGCCTTTTGCTAATTCGTGGGTTTGATTGCAATAAAATCTCCGCTAATTGAGCCAATTCTTCAAGCGACAAAGTTTCGCCACGCCTCTCAGGGTCTATTCCGCAACTTTGCAACAAATTCTTCAGCAAAACTTTATCAAAGCCGAATCGGATGTGCAAAGCGTTGATAAGGGTTTTGCGTCTTTGCATCAAAACTGCTTCTGCAACTTTGAAGAACCATTGTCTGTCGGAAACTTTAACCCTCGGTTGAGGCAAAAACCTCAACTTGACAACCGATGACCAAACTTCAGGTTCAGGATAAAAACTCGTCGGAGGAAGTTTGAAAAGTATGCAAGGTTCGGCATAGAATTGGACTGCTATGCTCAAGATGCTATATCCTTCATCATTTGGCTTTGCAACTATGCGTTGGGCGACCTCATGCTGGACAGTGACGACTGCTGAATCAAAGAGTTGTCGCTCCTTCAAAAGCCTCATCAGCAATGGCTTGCTTATTGAGTATGGTAAGTTGCTGATGAATTTCCATCGCTCAATTCCTTCTTGCATCTCCAGCATTTTTTTCCAATTCGCAATCAAAGCATCATCACAGACCAAAACGACATTTTGAAACGAAGAAAGCAATGATTGAGCCAACGAAAACAGTCTTTTATCTTTTTCCAGTGAAACGATGACTTGACACTTTTGAGCCAAAGCAGCAGTCAGTGCCCCAAAACCTGTGCCGACTTCAAATGCACCTTCGTTAGGCTTCAGTTCTGCAGCGTTGACGATTCTTTCAAGTGCTGACTTATTGACAATGAAACTTTGACCCATCACCTTTGACGGGTGAATTTTATGCTCAAGCAATAACCTTTTTACAGTTCCAATTGAACAAAGTTTGAATGGGTCAGCGATAGAAATTTTGCGTTCCATCGGTTTTGTCCACCTCCCTTGATACCCTTGCCTTCCTTCGCTTCATGATGACAAGTTTCCCTTTTTCGCAAACATGTTCGCCCTTCACTGATAAAAGTTTATCAGTGGCTTATGTAGGCACAAGTTCTGACCTGCTCCGAAAAGTTTGGACAGGTTGGTGAATTGGCATTTCTGGAACGAATGAATAACTCACAATCCCAAAGGCTCAAAACATGTTAAAGCCTGCCAAAATTTTTGGGGCAGATTTCATCTGTTTTTTAACAACGAACTTTTGAGTAAGGAGCGATCAAAACTTAAGACGAAAGTCCCATGACGAGGTGATGCAAATGCTTTGTATCATCAATATGCTTTTGTTGCTCAACTCATTTGAGTCGCAATTGGATGTGTCAAAGGTTCAACCTAACAATGCCCAAATCGTTCAAGTTTCGTCCAATGTAACTCATGGTCGCTTCGCTTTACAAGTTGAGTTTCAAACTGTCATGTATCCCAACATTTACTTCCGCATCGGTCAAGCCTTTGACAAAGGCGATTGGCGTGAATTTGGTGGCTTGGTCGTTGATGTTACGAACCTTGAACCTGAGCCTGTCGCCCTTTTCATCCGTGTTGATGATGATTTTTCTGCGGACGGATGGAATCATTGCCGAACAGGAAGAATAGTTTTGCCTTCAAAGCGAACTGTAACTGTTGTCATGCCTTTCCAAAACGCTATTCCACCAGGAATGAGAGGCGGTCCGCCTTTAGCGCCCAATCCCTTGACGATGGAGACATACGGTTCTGACATAGATTTGTCCCACATCGTTGCCTTCCAACTTTTCCTGATGAACCCTAAAAAGCCAGTGACCCTTATCGTTGACAACATTCGCCTATCACCGAAACCCGAATTCAAGGGCATAGTTGACAAATATGGGCAATATTCTCGTGACGATTGGAAAGGGAAAGTGAAAAGCGACGATGATTTGAAGAGCCAACTGCGCGAAGAAGAAAAATGGCTGAAGGCTCACCCATCTTTGCCTGACCGTGACGAATTTGGTGGATGGTTGAAAGGTCCAAAACTTAGGGCGACTGGATTTTTCCGAACCGCTTATGTCGTCAAGGGCAAGGAAACTGAGCCACCTGCAAATCTGAAGCAGGGTAAGGGACGATGGTGGCTTGTGACACCAAATGGAAGTCTTTTCTTTTCACTTGGCATTGATTGCGTTCAGTATGGTGAAAGTTCGCCTCTTGACAACCGTGAGTATTTGTTTTCGTGGCTACCTGAACCCAACAGTCCTTTGGGTCAATTCGTTTATCACTGGCATTTTCTCGGTTATACTCGTTGGGTGAACTTTTACGCTATGAACTTGTTTCGCAAATATGGCGACGATTGGCGACAGAAATGGCTTGATGTCACGATAAGGCGATTGCTCTCTTGGGGCTTCAACACGATAGGCAATTGGTCATCGGCTGAAGTTTTCCGTGCCCGCAAAATCCCTTATGTGGTGGCAATTCACATAAGTGCTCCAACTTACTTTCAAGCAGGCTGGCATCAAATGCCCGATGTCTTTGATGAACGGTTTCCCGAAGTAGTGGAACAAACAATCGCAAATGCAGTTCGTGAGTGGAAAGATGACCGATGGTGCATCGGATACTTCGTTGACAACGAACTTCCGTGGAGCAATTGGGGTAGTGACTTGGTCAACCGTTACGACCTGCCGAGGCGTGTTTTGGCTAACGACGGCAATTTGCCTTCAAAGCGAGAGTTTGTGCGGTTGCTTCGGGAAAAATACGGCGAAATTGAAAGGCTCAACAAGGCATGGAAAGTTCAAGTTGCATCGTGGGAAGATTTGCTGTCAAGACCAATTCAGTTGCCTGCGCAAATGACCGATGAATGCATTGCTGACTTGAGTGAATTGTTGACCCACTTTGCTCGCCGTTACTTTTCCACTGTCTGTAATGCTCTCAAAAAGCATGCGCCCAATCAACTCTATCTTGGCTGCCGCTTTGCTTCTATACAGATGGAAGTTATCAAAGTCGCTGCTGAGTTTTGTGATGTCGTCAGTTTCAACTTTTATGCCCGAAGGGTTGACGAAAACCAATGGTCGTTCACTAACACTATCGGAAAACCTTGCATCATTGGAGAGTTTCATTTTGGCGCTTTAGACAGGGGCATGTTCCACACGGGTTTGGTAGCAGTTGAAAATCAGGCGGAGCGAGGAAAAGCCTATCAGGAATATGTCCAAAGCCTTTGGAAATTGCCTGCATTTGTCGGTTGCCACTGGTTTCAGTATGTTGATGAACCTTTAACAGGTCGGTTTGACGGCGAAAATTACAACATCGGGTTTGTTTCGTTCGTTGACTACCCCTACTGGGAGTTAGTTGATGCAGCGAGAAAAATCAATGGGCGAGTTTACAAAGAATTAGGAAGATGAGGCTTTGCAAAGAGCCCTTGAAAATCTGCAAATGAGTGCTCTAAGCAGCCAACCTAACTCTTCTGCAGTTTGCCTCAAAAGTGCTAAGGTTTGTGTCATTGCTTCTTTTTCGTCCATAGGTCTGTTAGTGATAGCAAAACAAGCATCAATGCCCCATTCACGACATTTTTGCCAGCCTTCGCCCAGTTGTCCCACGATTGCAACAACAGGCTTGTCATATCGCTTTGCAACTTGAGCGACGCCATGTGGAACTTTACCGAAACCCGTTTGAAAGTCAAGTTTGCCCTCGCCAGTTATCACTAAATCTGCTTTTTGAACTCGTTCATCAAGCCTGACAGCCTGAATGACAATTTCAACACCACGCTTTAGTTTCGCCTGACAAAAAGCCATCAAGCCTGCCCCTAACCCACCAGCAGCACCAGCGCCAGGAACATTCTCAACATCAATGCCTAAATCTCGGCGAATGATTTCAGCATAGTGGCGCAGATTTTCATCAAGCAATTTGACCATTTCAGGAGTTGCTCCCTTTTGCGGTCCGTAAACTGCGGAAGCACCGTTAGGACCAGTCAGCGGATTAGTCACATCGCAAGCGACAAGGATTTTGGTTTCTTTCAAACGACTGTCAAGTTGGCTGATTTCAATTTTCGCTAACTTGCCAAGTTCACTCCCGCCAAAACCGATTTCATTTCCTTTTTCATCCAAAAGTTTTGCTCCTAAGGCTTGAGCCGCTCCTGCACCACCATCGTTAGTAGCACTTCCGCCTATGCCAACGATAATTTGCTTGCAGCCGTTGTCCAATGCAGCCTTAATCAGTTCGCCAATACCATAAGTCGTCGTTACAAGAGGATTTCGCTTCTCAGGTGGGACGAGGTTCAATCCTGCAGCAGCAGCCATTTCAATGACTGCAGTTTCATTATCGCCGAGAATTCCGAAAAAGGCATCTACGGGTTCGCCTAAGGGACCAGTAACTCGCTTTGTGATGACTTTACCATTTGTTGCTGCCACCAAAGCCTCAACAGTTCCTTCGCCACCGTCAGCCATTGGCACTAAATCAAATTCAGCATTAGAAAGAGCAATCATGAAGCCATCAGCGAGCGCCTTAGCCACTTCTTGAGCCGATGCGCTACCCTTAAAACTGTCAGGTGCAATGACTAACTTCATTTGTCACCACCGACACAAATTTTGCGACACTTGCTGAAAGTGCTAAAATCTTTTTTGCCAAAATTACATCGCAAATGGAAAAGGGGGATGTGAGATGGACGCTATTGTGATTTTTGAAGACGAAAAATGGTCTAATTTCAAGCCTTTGACTTGGACGAGACCTGTTTGCTTGCTGCGGACGGGCATCTTTGCCCTTTGGGAGAAGGTCGTGCAAGGATGCAGGCGTATAGGCGCAAATGGGTTTGAAGTTCACATTCACACTCGCAACTACCTTGCTCCAACTTTGCGACATTGCTTGAAAGGTAAGGGCATCTTCGTCAACGAATTTGAACGATTGGAAGGCAAAAGTGTTTTGTTTGTTAACGGCAGGACTCTTGTCACACCTGAACTTGCCCGATACACTGGTTCAATTGAAAAAGGTGTCGCCTACACAAAAGGTGAGGAATTGGTTGCTGTTTATCTTGGCGAAGTAGCGACAGCAACCGCTTTGCCAGCGTTGCGAAAAGGAGAACCGCTCACCAACAGCGACTTGCAAGCCTTGTTGGACGCTGCAAAGTCAAAAATTGAAGTTCCAGAAGTCATCACCCTTCGTTACCCTTGGCAACTCATTGACCACAACGCTGAACTGATTTCTGCCGAGTTTCCTTTGGCAACGGAAGGCAAGGAAAGCGAAGGCAAGTTAGAACAAGGAGCAATCCTTTATGGTGGCAATTCGTCGCAAGTTTACTTGGGCAAAGGAGCAGTTGTGCATCCGACAGTCGTGTTGGATGTCACTCACGGACCAATTTACATCGGCGATAACACAATTGTCTACCCGCCAACCCGAATTGAAGGACCGACATACATCGGCAAAAGCACATGGATCGTCGGCGGCAAAATTCGTGAAGGCAGCAACATCGGTGATGTTTGCCGAGTTGGCGGCGAAGTTGAAGAAAGCATCATCCACGGATATAGCAACAAGTATCACGACGGCTTTTTGGGGCACGCTTATGTCGGCGAATGGGTCAACTTGGGAGCGTTAACGACCAACAGCGACTTGAAGGACACTTATGGAAGCGTTAGAGTTGAAATTGAAGGTGAAGGTAAAATAGATGCTGGAACTAAAGTCGGTTGCTTTGTAGGCGACCAAGTGAAGACATCAATCGGAGTGCTCATTTACACGGGCAAGCGCATCGGCATCTTCAGCCACATTCACGGAGTCGCAACTGAAGATGTGCCAAGTTTCACTATTTGGGCGAAAAGTATCGGCTCTCAAGGCGACACCGTTGAGTTGCTCCTTGACAGCGCTATTGAAATCCACAAGCGAGTTTTGTCCCGCCGAAAAATTGAAGCGACACCTGAGGAGACAGAACTCATCCAGACTTTGTTTGAACTGACTCGTGAAGAGCGTCAGAAAGCAGGTGTAAGGCAAGGTCGCCCATCAATTTGATTGGAACTTAAACCCTTAAAGTCCTTTTGCAACAGCAAACGAAAATTGACAGACACTCTTTACTGTCGCCCCTACTCCTAACCAATAACCTTTGTGGGTATAGAGCGTTGACGGAAAATCGTCGCAAGATTAGCGATTGGTCAGATTCAACTTGCCCTTATTTGCGAAGGTGTAACTTCTTGGTTTAGGAAAGTTATGCTTCCGCTCAAAAATGCAAATGGACGCAAAGGAGCATAAGCCAATCTGCTTTCTCTTAACGCAAAGAGGTGAAAAAGATGAGCCTGCCACCTGAATTGGAGCAGGCGCAAAAAGAAATAGAGGCGATCGCCAAAGATTACGGGCTTGACTTTTTCCCTGTTATCTTTGAGTTGGTAAGTTACAAACAGATGAACCAAATGGCTGCCTACACTGGCTTCCCAATTCGTTATCCCCACTGGCGTTGGGGAATGGAGTATGAGCGTGTCCGAAAAGGTTACACCTACGGCTTGCAAATCATCCACGAAATGGTCATCAACAACAACCCTTGCTATGCCTACCTTCTTTCCAGCAACACCATGTTGGAGCACAAGATGGTCATGGCTCATGTTTACGCTCACGCCGACTTTTTCAAAAACAACCAATGGTTTGCCCACACCAACCGCAAAATGCTTGACGAAATGGCGAACCACTCCGTCCGAATTCAGCGTTACATT
>JANXCD010000101.1 GCA_025060305.1 Armatimonadota bacterium
GCCACCTTTGCGATTTCTGCTTCACGAATCAAATCCGCCCTTTGCCGATGCTTGGCAAGTTTTTAAGGGCTCGGAAGGCGGGTTTACTTTTCCCAGCAACGAACCCAAACACCGAATTGACTATGTGCTCTTTTCGCCACCTGAAGCCTTTGAAGTTGAAGAAATCCGAACCGTAGGTGATGTTCCCAACTCGTGCGGAACTTACCTATCTGACCATCTCGGCTTAGTGGCAATTTTAAGGCTCAAGGTTTAGTTTGCCCGATTTTTGTGGGGGCGGCTGAAAGACGCCCAATTGGCAGTTTTAAGGCTCAAGGTTTAGTCTGTCGGAAAATTGTGTCAATGCCACAAAAACATGCTCAGTCGGATTTGAAAAGCAAAAAACGCATAACGCTCAACGCCAAACACATAACGCTTTTGAAGGCGAGGTGGATTTGATGGAAGCCAAACTGACAGCGCTGGATTACACGATTGTGTTGGGTTACATCATCTTTGCGATGGGTGTTGGTGTCATCTTGGCTCGCAGAGCGGCTCAAAGCATAGCCCAATATTTTGCCGCTGGTCGTGAACTCCCTTGGTGGCTCGCTGGCACAAGCATGGTTGCGACAACTTTCGCATCGGATACACCGCTTGCTGTCACCGGAATTGTCCGAACTCAAGGTATTGCCGGCAATTGGTTTTGGTGGAACGGAGCATTAGCGAACATGCTCGGAACTTTCTTCTTCGCACCGCTTTGGCGCAGAAGTGAAGCCTTGACAGATTTGGAGTTCATTGCTCTCCGCTATCACGGCGCACCGGCGAATTTCTTGCGGTGCTTTCGCGTCCTTTACACCAGCCTGATTTCAAACTCAATCGTGATGGGATGGGTCATTGCGGCGATGGTGAAAATTGTCCAAACGACTTTCGGTTGGGAACCGAAAACTGCCCTTGCCGTGCTGATTTTCGTCGCCTTCTTCTACACAATCCTTTCAGGTTTGTGGGGCGTTGTATTGACAGATTTGGTTCAGTTCGTTTTGGCGATGACGGGAGCAATTTGGTTAGCGGTTGCGGCTTTGGGGGCAATTGGTGGCGGTTCAATTTTGGTTCAAAAGTTGACCGAGCAAGGATTGACGGACAGGCTGGCTTTCATCCCATCGCCGGAAAACCACGAACTTTGGCTCGCCTTCTTGACTTATATCCTCGTCCAATGGTGGGCTGTTGGGCGACCGGATGGTGAAGGCTATATCGCTCAACGAATCTTGGCAACCAAAGACGAGCGCAATGCCTTGTTATCGTTTTTGTGGTTTTCATTCGCTCACTATGTTTTGCGACCTTGGTGGTGGATAGTTGTCGCTTTGGTCTCATTGTTAGTGATGCCAAAGATGCAAAAGCCGTTGGGTGAAGAAGGCGCTTACCCTGCAATGATGGTTCAGTTTTTGCCGCCGGGCGCTTTGGGGATAATGGTCGCTGCAATGCTTGCTGCCTTCATGAGCACTATGGACACTCACCTAAATTGGGCTGCAAGTTACCTTGTCAACGACTTTTATCGTCCATTCATCAAACCGAACTCAAGTGAAAGGCATTATGTCCTTGTTGGGCGATTTGCAACGGCATTCATCCTCTCACTCGGAGTCGCAACGGCATTGGTGACCGAACAAGTTGAAGCGGCTTGGAAATTGCTCGCTGGCTTGAACGCTGGCATCGGTTTGGTTTCAATTTTGCGCTGGCTTTGGTGGCGAGTGAATGCATGGAGCGAGATAAGTGCGATGGCAACGGCGCTAATTGTCAACAGTGTGATTTATTTGCTCTCTTGGATGGGAGACCCGAGAGCAGTTCATTTAACGACGACGGAAGGTTTTCCACTTCGGCTGATAGTAATCGTCATCGCCGTTCAAACTGTCTGGGTCATCGTGACTTTGCTCACGAAGCCTGAACCTATGGACAAACTTGTAGCCTTTTACCGCAAAGTTCGCCCTCCGGGATGGTGGAAACCTATAGCCGAGTTTGAAGGGTTGACTTCAGAGCCAATTAACTGGCAATGGTTGGTCGGATGGGTTGGTGGAGTTGCGTTAATTTACGGTGGATTGGCAGCCTTAGGTGGGTTGCTTTTGGTGCAACCTCATTGGCTAATTGGCGGTGTAATAGCGGCAATCTTTGGGTTAGTGGGCGTGCATTTGGGTTTGAATGTGGTTTTCCAAAGGACAATGAGATAGCGGCACGGAATTTCAAAAGACTGCCAGAGACAAGCCCCCACGCTACGGATATGGAAATGAAGGTCGTTGAGAAGCAGAAGTTAAAAGCGTTGTCCATTGTGAGCGAACGCTTATGACGCAAACTGACGGTTTGCGCTACGAAACTTCCTTCGGGGACAAGTCCCGACGCCACCAAGTTTTCAGTGCTACCATTCTTTTTGCGGAGGTGGGTTTGAGATGGCGTGGGTTTACTGTTTGAACACGAGCACAATTCAACCGGCGCCGTTGAAGGACAAAATCGGTGCTGCGGCAAAGGCTGGCTATCAGGCGATTGAACTTTGGTTCGCCGAAATCCGCAATTACCAAAACGAAGGCGGCTCAGTTGAGGATGTTGTCAAGATGATTGAAGATGCTGGCTTACAAGTTCCGAGCATGATCGCTTTGCATGGTTGGATGGACGCCTACGGCGACGCTTACTTGAGGGCGCTTGACGAATGTAAGGCGCTGATGGAGTTGGCTGCGAAATTGGGTTGCAAGCGAGTGGTGGCTTCACCTTCAATGAGGTTTGAACCTGCCCCGCTTGATGTTGATGATGCTGCCAAGCGTTTCAGCGACTTGCTAAAGATTGGGCGCGAGTTTGGCGTTTTGCCGATGATGGAGTTTCTCGGCTTCTCCCCGAAAGTTTCCCGGGTTGACCAAGCATGGGAAATTGTCAAGCGGACAGGTGATCCAGAGGCAACGGTTGTCCTTGACCCATTTCACCTTTGGCGAGGAGGTTCCTCCCTTGAAGATGTTCCCGACCTAACGGGCGACCGAATCGGCATCCTTCACTTCAATGATGTCCCCGCAGGGTTGCAGCGTGAGTTAGTTGGCGACGAAGTTCGTGTCATGCCCGGTGATGGTCATTTGCCGTTGAAGGAACTTATCGGCGAAGTTAAGCGCCGAGGTTACGAAGGAGTCGTCTCGCTTGAGTTGTTCAACCGAACTTACTGGCAACAGGACCCTTACGAGGTAGCGAAAATCGGTTTGGAGAAAATGAGGATGACCGTTGAGGGTTAATTGACGAGCGATGTGAAAACTTCAAAATGAAGTTGTCCTTTGCTCAAGGGAGGGAAGGAGGGAAAATCAAATTTGCTTCCTACAGTGCCTCTGCTCAGCGGTTACGACGAATGGGCGAAGATTGCGGAGACGATAGAGCAAGTAATATTGCCGCAACTGGAATCAAACTGGGCATCCTTTTTCGCACCTTTAAAATTCCTCCTTTCAGGCTCTTCGGATAAGTCAATCAATGTCGGCTACCATTCCCTTCCTGTTCCATCCAAGTATGTGCTCGCCCACATAGGTTTCCTCTTGCGGGGGGAAGCGGCAATCTCAATTGGGGAAAGGAAGGGAGTCTTTAAAGCACCTTTGGGAATTTTCGTGCCCAGAGGTGTAAACTTTGAACTGCACGGAGAAGTTAACGGACAAGTGCCATATGGGGAATGGCTAACTTTTACCGTTACGACCTTTGGCGCTTATGTTCTCCAATGTCGCGTGACACCGAAAGTGCATTACGAAGGAAAGCCTTACCTTGTCATTCACCCCGGTTTAGCCCCTCTGGTAGAAAAAAGTTGCAAACAGACCACTGTCAGCAAAGTGGTCATGATGGCTGTTTTTGGGTTGTTGGCTCGTGCTAACCCGAGTTTACCTACTTTTTGGGAACTTTTGCCTCCATCCTTTGTTGAGATGCCTTCGGTCCTTCGGCAAGCGTTGCAGTTACTGCATTACGCTTACGAGCGACCCCTTCGGCTGAAAGATGTTGCGGATTGTTGCCATGTCAACTTATCACACCTTTGTCGCTTGTTCCGGCAATGGACGGGGATGTCTCCCCACGCCTATCTTGTGAAATTGAGGATGAGTGCTGCGTGGAAATTGCTCATGGAAACATCACTGCCCCCTTCCCTCATCGCTTCCATAGTCGGTTACCAAAAATGGTCACAGTTTCGGCTCCAGTTCGTGAAGACCTTCGGAGTGCTTCCCAGTCAAGCCCGAAAAAGCATTCCCTTGAAGCCTTACAGTGGATGGAGCATCACAAACATCGTTAGCAATTAGGTTCACAGGAGGTCAGTGAGATGAAGCCAATTCCAACAGTGCCCATGTTTGGTTGGGATGCTACAGGGGCGATGTTACAAACTCTCGTCACTGAGCATTTGCTGCCGAGGTTGGAGCGGCAGGGTGCAATTGTTTTCTTCCCGGCTCCGTCAAATTCGGAACACTCTGCCCCTATCCCTTTCAGGGATTGGGGGACAATGGGAGTGAGGGAAAGACCATACCTTGCCAATTCGCCGCAGTTTCTGTTCCTCTTAGCGGGGCAAGGCTGGGTTCACCTTAAAGGCGCGTGGTATCACTTGAAGGCTGGGCAAGGCATTTTTGTGCCTCAAGGTTGTCCCTATTTCCCTCACGGGATGGTAGATAACTTAGTGTTGGAGGGACATTGGCTCTGGGTTGGTATTCACCAGTTCGGCGCTGCGATCCACCACTGTCGTTTAACTCCCGATGCTCATTTCCGCAGCCCCATCTACGCCATTGTGGACGAACGAATCTTTTGGCTATTTCAGGAATGGGAAACAGAAGCGATAGTTCGGGGATATCAAAACTCCTTGGTGAGCAAGGGGCTATTGTTGGCTTTGTTTCACTTACTTACTGAATCGGCATCCATCCCTCTTTCTGTATGGGCTGAGATTAACTTGATGTTGTCAGAGTTGCCTCCCGTTTTAGCGAATGCAGTCATCCGACTTATCCGAACTTATGACCGACCTCATCACCTTGAGGAAGTTTCAGAGCAATGTGGTGTAAGTTTGTTTTACATGTGCAGGCTCTTTCGCCGATACCTGAAAATGACTCCGAGAACTTATGTTAGGCAACTGAGGTTAAAAGTGGCTAAACAACTTCTCGTAGAGACCCGCCTCTCTCCCCTCAAAGTTTCCCAGTTAGTTGGCTACTCCAACTACAACCATTTCCGAAAGCAATTCCAACAAACCTTTGGAGCAGTTCCCTCTACTGACGCGGCAAATCGATTTCCCTGATGTCAGGATTGCTCCCTTCATCAGCAAAGTTGTGCCTTAAGGGAGTCAAAGGTCGGAGCGAAAACAAGATGGGTTTCTAACTTTGGAAATTTCCAAAGATGCAAAAAATTGGGTAGCAAAGAGCAAATTCGGTTATTAACGCTATTCACCCGCACTTACATAGTTCTTATTGCGGAAACTAAGACAAGGGGGAATGGTAGATGCGACAGGAGATTCCGACATGGTTGGCGGTGGTCATCATCGTAGTTGTGATCGTGATTGCTGCTGCATTTTACTTTTTGAGGGAACGCGCAGCGTATCATTCACTCCCTCCTTTGCCGATGAAGGAGAAAATGAAAGCACCAAGTGGTCCACAAACAGGTCCTGTGCCACCTGCGGCTGCTCCTCAGGGGCAATAGAAAGGAGGTGAGTGTAAGGAAGTTTGGCAATAAAATGTCGTTGTGGACATCGAAATTTTGTTGTTCTTAAAAACTTAACCAAGGAGGGTGAAGGAAAATGCGAGTGAAGAAGATGATGGGCTTTACATTGATTGAGTTGCTGGTCGTTATTGCGATTATTGCCATTCTGGCAGCCATCCTGTTCCCCGTGTTTAGCCAAGCCCGAGAAAAAGCGAGGCAGGCTGCGTGTTTGAACAACGCAAAGAACATGGGTATGGCAGCACAGATGTATACCGACGACTCGGATGAATCCTATCCACCAGTAAGGTTCGGAGCGGGGAGACCTTGTTGGGCGCCAGCACCTCACTACACCAGTTGGCGAATTTTGGCTCAACCTTATCTAAGAAACTGGAAAATCTTTGACTGCCCGTCCTTCCCTGACTCCCAGTGTAGTGAGGAGTGGCGAGAGACTGGGCGAGAGCGATCTCCCTATCCACAATACATGGATTACCAACTAAACGGTTCGCAGTTCTGTTACAGCAGAAATCCCGACGGTTCTGTCCGTGTCAGGAAATGGGAAATCGCTCGCTTCACTGCTCCAGGACTTGCCGGTCCTGCTGCACTGATTTTCATTCAAGAAGGCGGTTTGCAATGCGCTCCAGACACAGGGACTTGGTGCAACTGGGTATTTAGGCGTGAAACTGCGCGTCACAATGCCGGCAAAAACTATGTCTTTGCCGACGGACACGCTAAGTGGATGAAGCCTCAACAAACAACCTCCCCTGTCAATATGTGGATTCATGCTAGGCGTTCTGCAGATGACTTTATGGGAGCAGGCACACCTTATGACCATACTTGCAACGACAACTACCAATTGCCTTAAGGCTTGCTGAAGCGCAATGATGGGAAAGTAAAGGGGCAAGGTTACCCCTTGCCCCTTTTTGTTTTTTGAAATTTGTTAGTGCTCTGTTACCCATGCCACTGGCTTTAGCCAGTGGTTGATGACGAATTTACAAGCGCCAAATTTGTTGGGCGAAAAAATTTCCGCTGCCCAAAGACGGCGATCAAAAATTCGTCAGCGACTATGATCTACAGTCCATAGCATGTCTGGGAAAAACGGTCGCCAACAACATTTTAGTATAGGACTTGCGCAGTTGGCGTTGTTTTATAGGGGCAGACGACAGTCTGCCCAAACAAACTGTCGCAAAAAATTCAAC
>JANXCD010000102.1 GCA_025060305.1 Armatimonadota bacterium
ATTGCTCCGAAGGTCAGAGATGAGTGCTTAAAGGCTGAGCCAATTGGGCTTATCGTGAACGCTATCGGCGATTACATCATCCGCTTTCTACCGCCACTAACAGTGACTGCCGAAGAAATTGACCAAGCCGTTGAAATCTTGCAGCGTGCAATTTCTTTTTGCCAAACAGATAAAAACTGACTAAATTCGTCCTTTGTCGTAAAGTTTGTTGTAAACCTCGCCAAGTCTCAAAACTGGTTGGTGTCAAGAAGCATCATTATCGCACCTTTTTGCAAGTGGAAGTCTGTTGACTTTACCCAGTCAGATTTGAAATTGGACAGGTTCATTTTTGTAGGTTGATTCGTAAATAGCGTCGGTTAATTTTTGGACGAGCAAGGCTTGTTCTAAACCTGTCGCTGGTTGTCGCCTCTCTATGATTGACTTAACGAAATCGTCAATAACGCCTTCGTGGATTATGTTCCAATTCTCTTCACCTTGCCAGACGATTTTTGGCACGACACCAGCCTCTGTGGTAGCCTCATAGAAATTCACAGTTTTGTTCTCCTCAGGAATCATCCTGAAGCGGAGTGAACCTTTGTCTCCGATAATTTCCCAACCATCTTCAGCATCTGTAGGCATATATTCGCCCCTTTCATAAGAAATTGTCAAACCATCTTCACAGAGCACCAAAGTAGTCACATGGGTTTCTGCGTCGGAACCTGGTGGGACATGAGGCTCAAAAGGCGGTGGGATTTTCCAAGCGTTAGCAATGACCCATCTCGGTTTCAGTTGCCAGTCAAAAAAAGCGAACAAGTAATCAAGGTCGTAACAACCCCAGTTCATCAGAATGCCACCACCATTCAAATCCCGCTTTAATCTCCAAAGAGGTGGCATAATTTTAGGCGGACCTTCATCAGGTTTCACCGCTCTTATGCGAATTAACCTTATCTGCCCCAAAGCACCGCTGTCAAGAAAGGACTTGACAAATTTGAATGAAGGTAGAAACCTAAATCGGGAGGAGCAACAACCTGCAATTAAATCACCTTTTGCAGATAGCATCTCCTTCACTTCCTCAGCATTCATCGCTACTGGCTTTTCAACTAAGACATGCTTGCCATGAGCAAAAGCCTTCAAAGCGACTTCTTTCCTTCCAAAGGGTTGGAAAGCCAAAATGACTGCGTCAATTTCAGTCTCCCTGAGCAAACTTTCCGAGTCAGAGTAAACTTTTGAGACTCCAAATTGTGCTGCTGCTTCCTTCGCTACCTCTTCCTTGATGTCGGCGACAGCGACGACCTTCACTCTTGGGTTGCTCTTTGCAAACTTCAAATGTATTTTCCCGATGACACCACAACCAACGATGCCCAACCTTACAATACTCATTCTTTCTCGCCCCCATTTTCAAATCAAAGTTTTTTCCGCCCTTTACTACAAAGTTTGTTGGTGCTTGGTTAGCCACGCCACTGGCTTTAGCCAGTGGTTGATGACGAATTCGTAAGCGCCGAATTCATTTAGCGATAATTTTACAAGCCGTCTAAGGATAGCACTCAAAAATTTCATCAAGGACTATAGGCTGTAGCCCATAGCATGGCGATGAAAAAGCGTCACCAACAACATTTTCAATAAAGAGCGTTTGGATGGTTCTTTTTCGCCAGTCAAATAGCGTTTTTCGTTTCTTTACACATTGCACTCAATTGGCTTGTCAGTTTTTCAATTACTTTTCATCAGTTGCGGTTTTGGCTTTGCCAAACCATTTTCGGGCATTTTGAACAATGTCGTCAACAATCGTGTAAGCGACAGGGACGACGAGCAAGGTCAGAACCGTTGAAACTGCCAACCCACCTATGACTGCAATTGCCATCGGTGAGCGCAATTCTGCACCTTCTCCCCATTCAAGGGCAGTTGGCATTGACGAAAGTATAGCCACAAGAACTGTCATCAAAACAGGGCGCAAACGAGTTTTGCCCGCTTGGATAATGGCAGCCATCCGCTCCATCCCTCGCTCCCTCAAAATTTTGGTGTAGTCAACCAAAATAATTGCTGCGTTGACGACCATTCCAAGCACCATGATAATGCCGATAACACTAACGATGCCCCATTCCTTGCCTGTCAACATCAGCAAAAGGAACGAACCAACTAATGCTTGCGGGACAGTGAACATGATTGAGAGCGGTATGACCAGAGAATTGTAAAGTGCAGCCATAAGCATGTAAAGCAGGATGATGGAAAGTTGCATAGCGCTACCCAACTGGGCCATGTTTTCTTCCATCCTCTCAAACATTCCACCAAAAACGACTTGCGTGCCTTCAGTGTCAATGTCCTTCAAGACTTGCTGCATGATTTTTTGCTGGACATTTCCCAAGGAAGCCCAAGGTGCTAAGTTAGCGGTTATCTGAATCATGTTCTCACGGTCTTTACGCTCAAGAGTTACAGGTGCTTGGTCTAACTTCACTTCCGCCAATTCTCCCAAAGTCACTGGAGTTTCCCTCATCCCCGGACCGACGAACAAACTTGCGATATCTTCAGGTCTTTGTCTATCTTGTTTTGCGAGCCAAATTCGTATTGGATACTCTTCGCCGTTCTCTTTGTATTTGAGGGTATCGTTGCCGTTGATGGCTGTTCGGACAATAGAGCCAACTTCAGCAATAGAAAAACCCATGTCCGCTGCTTTATCCCTGTCAACGATGACGCGAAGTTCTGGTCTTGCAGGTCGCCAACTGATTTTCACATCTCTGATTTCCGGCATTTGAGAAAGTTTTTTCGCTACTCGCTCTGCGACTCGGACAAGCACAGTTCTATCTGTTCCCGTTCCGCCTCTGACCTCAAGGGTCACATCAGCACCCATGCGGATTACGCCCGCCTGTGCTTGTGATTCAACTGAAACCACTTCTGACACATTTTTGCGAACCCAGAAAGAAAGAAACTCGGCGAATTCTTTGTCCGAGCGTTCCCGTTTGTTTCTGTCAACTAACTTGATGAAGATGTTAGCGAACTGAGGCCCGAAGTTGCCTGCTTCACGAGCGCCAGCACCTGTCGTCCCGACATTGGTGAAGTAGGTTTCAACTTCCGGCAACTTACCGACGAAATGTTCAATTCGCCTAACAACTTTGTCCGTCCGTTCAAGGCTGTAGTAAGACGGGAACTCCAGAATCAGGTGAACCATACCTTCATCCGCTGAAGCCATGAAACCGAAACGGGGTTGAATTTGGACGAGGGAAGTTAAGATTGCCAACCCCAAAGCGGTTGCGATGAAGGGCTTCCATTGAGTCCGCACAATCGCCGCCCCAATAAGCCCCACAAAAATTGTCAATACAGCCACAAAGTATCTCGCTTGAGCGGGCATCATGAAAGCGAGGACATTTATCAAAACGAAGTTGCCCATGACTATCACGAAAGCGCGGCGGGAAAGCATCCACCGGAGAAGGATTTCGTATGCTGATTCAACTTGCCTCCACCATCTTGGTGGCTCAGCAATTTTCATCGCTTCCGTCTCGCGAAACGTCCTTGCAGTCAACATAGGGAGCAAGAAGAAGACGACGAATAATGCGAAAATCGTTGCCCCAACAACAGTTGTTGCGAAAGGTCTAAAGAACCTACCGACAATCAAGCCAAGGAAAATCAAAGGCACGAAAACGACCAAGTTCGTTCCCGTTACAGCGACGATTGCTTCCCCTAATTCCCTCAAACCTTCAAGGGTCGCCTTAGCAGGTGGTTCACCTTGTTCCATGTGCCTGTAAATATTCTCCAAAGCGACAATAGCAATGTCAATGACCGGACCAACCGAAAGAGCCAAACCCAACATGACCATGAAGTTGAGGGTATAGCCTGCAAACCTAACGACTAAGAAAGTAGCAATGAAAGCCACAGGCACGACAGTGCCGATGATGATGGTGCTTCGCCAGTTTCTCAAGAAAATCAGCACAACGATTAGACCCAGAATGACACCGAGAACCAATGCTTGCTGTATATCGTGGAGTGCACCCAAAACGAAAGTTGATTGGTCAATAGCGATGGCAAATTCAATGTCAGGTGGGAGTTGGCGCTTCAATTCTTTTAGGCTCTTCTTGACATTTTCCGCAACTTCAACGGTGTTGGCATCGGAGCGGCGCATAACGGCAATTCCCACGCTGTCTTTACCGTTCAGTCGCGTTAATTGCTCCCGCTCCTTGACAGTATCAACCACATCGGCGACATCCCGGACGCGAATCGGCGTCGTCATCCAACCCATCCTTCGGTCGCCGTAGCGGATTACAGTTTCACGGATTTGCTCAAGGTCAGCGAATTCACCAACTGAACGAACGAGATATTCTTTATCCGTTTGCTTTATTGAACCTGCGGGGATGTTTAGGTTAGCCATGCTCAAAGCCCTAACGACATCATTGAGGGTTAGATTGTAGGCTGCTAAACGGTCTTTGTAGACATTGACTTGAATTTCCCGCTCCTCGCCACCAGTGACTGTGACTTGAGCGACGCCTGGCACTCGGCTCAATCTGGGTGCAATGACATCGTCTGCGAGTTTTCTCAATTGCCACATCGGTCTGTTCCCAGTCATTGCGAAAGAGACGACTGGCAACATTCCCACATCAAATTTCATGACCGAAGGCTCTTCAGCTCCGTCGGGTAGTTCGCCTCTAATTGCAGAGATTCGGCTTCTGACATCCGCTGCTGCTTCGTCAACATCAACTTCCATCTCAAACTCAACCATCACTACTGAAAGGTTTTGCTGTGACTGAGATTGGACATGGCGGACGCCACTGATTGTTGCAACCGCATCTTCAATTTTTTTGGTCACCTGAGTTTCAACCTCTTCCGGGTTTGCACCTGGGTAGACGGTTGTCACAACAACGAAGGGAAAGTCAATGCGAGGATAGAGTTCCAAAACTAAGTCACGATACGCCCTCAAACCCAAGACAACTAAAGCACCTATGAACATCAAAACCAAGACTGGTCTTCGGACTGCTAATTCAACCAAACCCATCTTGTTTCGCCTCCTTTTGAATTTAGGAGCGATAGTTTCTCGGGCAGACTATCGTCTGCCCCTACAAAATGTCCAAAGTTCGCAAGCCTTGTTGAATTGTTAATTGCGCTATGATTTTCCTTCGGAGGTGCTTTAGATGCCGAACAAGCCCAAACGCCTTGAAGACCTTCCACCAAGAATTCAAGAACTTTTGAAACGCAAAGGCTGGACTTATCCTCCCGACGAAAAATTGAAGCAGCAATGGAAGGAAGCCGATGAACGATTGGCAGGTAGAGGCAAAACCGACCCTGAATTGCTGAAGGAAATTTATCGTGAAATGGGGTGGACTTGGATTGAGCGAAAAGCGAAACTTCCAAGACCCAATTTGTCTTTGAACATTTGCGAACGAGAAAGTATATGCTACGATTTCCTCTTGGAGGTGTTTTAAATGCCGAAGTTTCCCAAGTGGGAAGATTTACCACCAAAAATTCAAGAGGCTTGGAAAAGAAAAGGCTGGCCTTACCCGCCAACAGAGGAATTGCTGAAACAGTGGAAAGAAGCATGGGAACGAATAATTGGTGAAGACGATACTGAGCCAGAACTGCTTGAAGAACTTTGGCGAGAGATGGGGTGGAGAAGGAGTGGCAGAAAGGCGAAACTTTCATGATGCCCTTGAACCAATCGTCTACTTGAATTCGTCTTTTGTTATCGCCCTGCGGGCACGACATGACCCTTTTCACCATGAATGCCGTGTTTTCTTTGACCGTCTTCAATCGGAGGGGATTGTTTGTGTAGTTAGCGATTTCGTTTACAACGAAGTTGCCTTCTATATTCTCAGGCGTTTTCTCATGCGTGAAGCCATAAGGACAGGCCAAAGTTGGGAAGAAATCCTGCGAACTGTGCCCCAAGTTTTCCAAAACGCAATGGACGAAGTTGAAAATGTCAAATCCAGAATTGACCGTAGCACCATCTACCTCCCCACTTCCGAGAGTGCTAAAGACCTTGCCTTCACCTTGATGCGCCGATACAACCTGCTTCCGACCGATGCTTACCATGTCGCCGTCGCTTTGGATGCGGGCGTCAACGCCTTCGTATCCCTTGACGAAGATTTGTTCAATGTTGACGGCATCATCGTCTACACTTGCTTGTGAACAATGGCAAGCAAAACGAGATGCGCTACTATTTTCCCTCGGAGGTGTTTTCAATGCCCAAGTTTCCAAGATGGGAGGATTTGCCACCGAAAATTCAAGAGGCTTGGAAAAGAAAAGGCTGGCCTTACCCGCCAACGGAAGAGTTATTGAAACAGTGGAGAGAGGCTTTTGAGCGCATCGCAGGCAGGGGCGAAACCGACCCAGAGATAAGGGAAGAACTTTGGCGTGAAATGGGGTGGAGAAGGAGTGGCAGAAAAGCGAAACTTCCATGACGACCTTGAACCGATTGTCTACCTGAATTCTTCCTTTGTCATCGCCTTTTGGGATCGGCGTGACTTGTTTCACCACGATTGTCTTCATTTCTTTAAACGTATGGAAATGGAAGGCACTATTTGCGTCGTTAGTGACTTTGTTTACAATGAAGTTGCCTTTTACATTCTTCGGGAAGCGCTCATAAGGGAAGCACGAAGAGTAGGTCAGCGTTGGGAAGAAGTTATGCGCACTATGACCCATGTATTCCAAACAGCGATGGATGAAGTAGAACTTGTCAAATCCGAACTTGACCGACGAACCATTGCTCTGTCCATCACTGAGTCTACAAGAGAACTTGCCTTTTCGCTTATGCGCCGATACAACCTGCTTCCGACCGATGCCTATCATGTCGCTGTGGCTTTGGATGCGGGCGTCAACGCCTTCGT
>JANXCD010000103.1 GCA_025060305.1 Armatimonadota bacterium
GTTCTTTGTAACAGCGACATTTGCATCTGCATTTTATTGGCTCAAGAGAAAGTCAGTGATATGGGCAATTTTGACAGGATTGACTGCGGGCTTGACCTTCTGGTTGGCTTTCAAAAACGCCGTCCCCCTTGCTTGCATTGCCTTTTGGTTGCTTTGGGAAAATTTCAAAGGTGAAAATCGTTTGCCTTCGTCACAAATTGCCCTTTCGGTCGTTTTAGCCCTTTCGCCTTACTTGCTTTCTTGGCTGCTGTTTGGTTTTCAGCCTTTGGAAACCTTCAAGGCAGCCAGTGCTGCCCATCATGTCCAAGCGGGCTCTCAAGCCAGAAGTTATTTGCCTTGGGTTTTCGTCAATCTTGCTGATTTTGGGATGGGCATAGGTGGCGCTTGGCTCGGCTTGCTTGCCATTTACCTTTCAAGTTGGCGCAAAAACCCATTAACGCCGTCTTTAACTGTTGCAACTTTGATTGTCTTGATTGTCCTTGACTTTAGCGGTTTGGTTCGTGGCGAAGTTGCCCGCCTTTGGATTCCTTTCATCCCGTTGCTGACTATTGAGTTGGTCAAAGTTTTGACTCAATCCAGCAAAGATGTCGCTTTGATGGCGTTCCTTCAAGGCAGTGTTGCGCTCACTTTACATATCCAACTTGAGTTTTTGCGACCTTTTTGAAAGCGTTGCTCTAAAGGTTAGCGGCGAAGATTTTAAGGCAAAGTTTTTGTTATTTGAACGAAGTCTTTTCACCATACAAGTGCTTTCGGGAAAGTAATCCTATGGCTCGCCCAAATTTTTAATTCATCGGCAGTCAAGCCCTCTAAAGCACAAACAAACTTTGAAGCATAAAGCACGGCGAGAAATTTCTTTGCCAAAATTTGCTTTGGCAAAACACAGCCTTGAGCAATCTATAGTCAAACTTTGAAAAGCGGATAGGACTTACGCAGTTGGCATTGTTTTGTAGGGGCAAACGAAAGTCCGCCCGAAAAAGCCATCACAAAAATTCAACAAATCTTCAACAAGCGAATATGCAAAACTTACGAATTCTGTGCAATGGCGAGTGATGTGAAATGGCAATTATCGGAGTAGGCATTGACATCGTTGATGTTGAACGAATACGCAAAATGGCAGAAGAATACAGTGAGCGTTTCTTTCGTCGGGTTTTCAGTGATGAGGAATTGAGTTATTGCATGCGTTTTTCTGATCCTTTCCCTCATTTGGCAGCGAGATGGGCTGCAAAAGAGGCTGTTGCAAAAGCAATGGGGACTGGGTTTACAGGTGGCGTCACTTGGAAAAGCATAAGCGTTGTCCATACTCCCAATGGTGAACCCATAGCGGTCTTGACAGGCGCTGCAAAAAGTATCGCCACAAACTTGGGCGTGAAAAAAGTTTGGCTATCCCTTTCCCACACCCAAAATTACGCTGCTGCATTGGCTGTAATAGAAATCTGAAAAAGCAATTAGGTTAAAACCTGACGACCTTTTTCAAAGTTTGTCCAACAATTTTTGGAAACGGAGGTGAATTAGGCATGATACAGGTTGAAGAGCGAAAGCAACTGTTTTTGGGGCTTCATGATTTAAAGCCAATTCTTGAGCCGCAGTCGGTGGCTGTAATTGGCGCTTCAAGACAAATAGGTTCTGTCGGTCATGCTGTCCTTTCCAACCTGCTTATGGGGCAGTTTACAGGTGTCGTCTACCCTGTCAATCCCAAAGCAAGGTCAATTTGTGGTGTTCGGACTTACCAAAGTGTTTTGGAAATCCCAGACTTCGTTGACCTCGCCGTTATCATCGTCCGAGCCAATCTTGTTCCCCAAGTTTTGGAAGAGTGCGGTCAAAAGGGAGTCAAAGGTGCAATTGTGATTTCAGCAGGTTTCAAAGAGACTGGACCTGAAGGGGCGAAGTTGGAGTCAAAAGTGAAGGAAATCGCTCAACACTATGACATCGCTTTAGTTGGACCGAACTGTTTGGGCGTCATCAATACTGACCCCAATTATCGTCTTAATGCTTCCTTCGCAAAAGAAATGCCTCTGCCAGGAAATATCGCTTTCGTCAGTCAAAGTGGGGCTCTGTGCACTGCCGTTTTAGACTACGCAAAAGGGCAAGGCATTGGCTTCAGCAAAGTCATAAGTTTAGGCAACAAGGCTGATGTCAACGAAAACGATTTTATCGCCTACCTTTGGCAAGACCATCACACTCAAGTCATCTTGCTTTACATTGAAGAGTTGAGCAATGGAAGGAAGTTCCTTCAACTTGCCCGTGAAATAACAGGTGAAGGAGATAACCGAAAGCCCATTTTGGCTTTGAAAGCAGGTCGCACACCCGCTGGTGCAAGAGCAGTTGCTTCTCATACAGGCTCGCTCGCTGGAAGCGATGAAGTTTATGAGGCTCTTTTCGCTCAAGCAGGTGTTTTGCGTGCCGATACCGTTGAAGACTTATTTGAATATGCGGTCGCCTTCGCAAACCAACCTTTGCCTAACGGCAAAAGAACAGTTATCATTACCAACGCTGGTGGTCCAGGAATAATGGCAACCGACGCTTGTGTCAGGTATGGATTGGATTTGGCTCAATTAGACGAAAAAACTTTGGAACAACTCCGCTCAAAACTGCCACCTCATGCATCGTTACAAAATCCCATTGACCTTATCGGAGATGCTCAAAGCGACCGATATGAAGCAGCACTGGATGCTGTGCTTGATGACCCCAATGTTGATGCAATTCTTGTCTTGCTAACCCCTCAGGCTATGACCGACATTGAAAACATCGCCTACACTATTGTCAAAAAATCCAAGAGAAAGGTCAAGCCAATATTGGCTTGCTTCATGGGACTTGTTGACATTTCCTCTGGTGTGAAAGTTTTGGAAGAAAATGGTGTTCCCTGCTATTCCTTTCCTGAAGATGCAATTCGTGCATTGGCAGCAATGGCTCGCTATGTTGACTGGGTTCGCCGACCGAGAACTGGCTACAAAGTCTTCCCCGTTGATACAGAAAGGGCACGCAAATTGCTTAGTGAAGCACCAATTAGTGAGCACGGCTTTATCCCTGAAGAAATTGCCTTGCGAGTTTTGGAAGTATACGGTTTGCCGATGCTACCTTGGGGAGTAGCGAAAAACGCTGATGAAGCAGTTTTAGTCGCTCGTGAAATTGGCTATCCCGTTGTCCTTAAGGTTCTTTCTCCCGATGTTGTCCACAAGTTTGACCTCGGTGGCGTTCAACTCAACCTGAAGAACGATGACGATGTCCGACAAGCCTTTGAGAAAATTATGAATTCTGTCAAGCAGCACATCCCTAATGCCAGAATAGAAGGTGTCTTAGTGCAAGCAATGGCGAAAAAAGGTAGAGAAGTCATCTTAGGCTTAAAGCGAGACCCTCAGTTTGGTCCGATTTTGATGTTCGGGCTTGGTGGCATTTATGTTGAAGTCCTAAGAGATGTCACCTTTAGGTTTGCACCTGTAAGAGAATTGGGCGCTTACAGAATGGTTCGTGACATAAGAACTTACAAACTCTTGGAAGGCGTAAGAGGAGAGCCACCAGCAGATATTGACAAAATTGTGGAATGCATTGAAAGGCTTTCGCAATTAGCAATAGAGCAAGACCTGATTGAAGAACTTGACATCAACCCCCTCATCGCTTACCCGCAAGGTGAAGGGGCAGTCGTCGTTGATGTGAGAATTATGGTCAACCGATAAAATCGCCTAACAACTTTTATGCAATTGCCCTTTATCGTAAAATTTGTCGCTCTTTACTATTGTTGATGCTCGGTTACACATAGCATGGTTGGGGAAAATGGTCACTGACAACCAAATGTTTTCTTCAGGGCGAATAAGGTCTTGCCAACTTTTGCATCTGGGCAGGTGTAAGAGGTTCAGCATAAAGCATCTGCATCAAATCAGCACCAGATTTGAGAAATACCCACTTGGTCGGGTCAGTGGTTGGTGACTTAGGGTCGCCAGTGTAGTCAACAAAGTCAAACTTCAGGGCTTGACGCCAATCTGGAGGGATAGGAATGATGCCTCTTGGACCGACTAATCTGCCTTGAGCAGCATTCCATTTCGTCACAGTGATTTTGCCCGTTTGATTGTATTCTTGGACTGCAGCATTGTTATGGCATTCGTCGCACTTTCTCCCTTCCTTAACAATTGTGTGGGCTCGGTAAGGAGCAATAGCGACAAAGGATTTGCCCTTGTAAGTCAGCGCCATCATTGTGCCAGAATAAACTTTGCCTACACCTTGCCTTCGGACGAGGAAAACGAAGTCACGCATAATGCCGTATGGACGCTTGATGTGTCCTTCAACTTCGCTTTCAAAGTGGCAGTTGTAACAAGCAATTACTGACTTAGTGTGGCAGGCTGTGCAGTGGACATTAGTCAGGTGAACTTCATCGTGAGAAGCATGTCGCTTAACTGACCTGTGGCATCTTTCGCATGCAGCATCCATTGCGCCAGGCTCGAGCCAAGAAGCATATTCATGACCGTCTCCATGCATCTCTTTGAGAGTATGGCAACTCATGCAACGGAAGTAACCGGCATCCCTGTGGACATCGGGATACTTGAAGAAAATTTCCCTCTCTTGGCGTCGGTGACACTTGAGACAAACTTGGTCACTAACTCTGTCCCCAATTTGCTTGTGACAGTCGTAACAATCTGGTTTGTAAGTCTTAGGGTCAATGGGTGTCCCATCGGCTTTAGTGCCAGGGTGGCAGTTTTGACAACCAAGTTGGTTGATAGGAATTCCAGTCAACGCCTCAAAGCCACCATTGGCTGCTGAATACCAAGTTGCTTTACCCTTGCGAGTGCCGTGAAGGCTTGTAGGAAAGGCTCTTTCTGGAGGGACTGTCGGCTTAACGATCGGACCTGGAGGCTGGATTAAGCCATCACCAGGACCGGGAATAACTGGTCTTCCATTTCCGCCGTTGCAAGCCACAAGTACGAATAAGAAACCAAAAAGAATAACCGAAAAGGCTGCCGAAATTTTTGCCGTCCACTTCATAACCCATCACCTCCGCTTTGAAGTCTAATAAAGGCGATAGTTTTTTCGCATCATCTTTTGTGGGGATTTTATTCACCTAAAAGGGTTAGGCTCAGTTCTGGCAGCCGTTGTTGTAGTTGAGATGCAAATGCCACTGCTGCGCTTCGGTTTGGCAAATTCAGTTTACGATAAATGCTTTTCAGATGTGTTCTAAGAGTGTTCGGTGAAATCATCAAGTTTCGGGCAATTTCGGCATTGCTTAGACCTTTTCCTAATAGTCGCAGGATACGCCATTCCATAGGTGTCAAGTCATTTAGTGTTGAACCTTGACCGTCGGAAGCAAAACGGCGATTCAACAATGCTTTCTCTAATTCCTCAGTAATTTCCAAAACAACTTTCCTATCTTCGGTAACATCGCAAGCGAGCAAAGCCCTACCAATAATGTTGCCCTTCGCTGCACGACAAATGCCGACGGTTACTCTTAGCAACCGTTCTGATGGCTCAGTTACTCTTATCACGCTCATTACAGGTTCTTTGTGTTGACATGCTTCAGACCAAAGGGCGAGTAGTGAAAGGTCTTGAATTGCCCTTTGAATTGGTCTTCCTATGTCGGATGAAGAGATTCCGAAAATTTCTTCCGCTGCTCGGTTGACGAAAATCAAGCGACATCTTTCGTCGGTCAGAACAATTGCTGTTGAAAGCCCTTCAAAAGCGAGGCGAATGAGACAATCCTGACAAAAGGGCTCTTCCTTGCGATGACGAAACATATCTTATCACTCCACCTGTCTCCGCTCCAAGACAAATTTTAAATTGCCCGAAGAATTATGACAAGCCTTTGGTCAAAAGTTTGGGACGACTTCAAAAAGAAATAAACTTTTCAGCCTAAAAATCCAACCATTAAACTATAGTTTCGCATTCTCTAAAAACTCAAGCAAAAAAACTCAAGCAAATCATTTGTTTCAATCGTTTTCGGCGGTCACGGAAAGCAATTCTGTTGTGTAGTTACATTCTGGATTTAGACAAGATGCAACTGGGCTGTTGTCCTTTGGTCGCCTCTCAACCATCAAACTACCACATTGAGGACAATGGTTTGGTAACGGTTTGTCCCAAATGGCAAATTTGCAATTTGGGTAGCGTGAGCAACTGAAGAAAGTTCGCCCTTTCATCCGTCCTTTTCGGACTGTGCGAGGCACTAACACTCCTTCTCCACATTCAGGGCATTTGATAAGTTCTTGCCCATCATCAGGTTCAACAGAACCGCATTTAATGCAAAGAAAATATCGGGCGCTGTCGTTACCTCTCCTGACCATTACGCTGCCGCAGTGAGGACAATCTTTAGTCGCTCCTTCCTCCATCGGGATCAAGGCTCGGCATTCTGGGTATCGTTCGCAAGCCAAGAAAGGACCGTAGGCAGAAAACTTGATGACCATTGAAGCGCCACACAATGGGCATTTTTGGTCAGTAGTCAAACCACCTTCCTTGCTCATTTGCTTTTGGGCGTGCTCTAAGGCTTTGTTGAACGGCTCATAGAAGTGGCGAACTACCTCCTGCCATTCTTGTTTGCCTTCTTCAACATCGTCAAGCCTATCCTCCATCTGAGCGGTAAAGCCGACACTAAGCAAATCGGGAAAGAATTGCACTAACTTATCGCAAACGAGCGTCCCAAGGGGTGTCGGGATGAGTTGCTTGCCCTTCAGTTCAACATATCCTCGCTTGACAATCGTGTCAACTGTTGGTGCGTAAGTTGATGGGCGACCGATACCCAATTCTTCTAAGGCTTTCACCAAAGTCGC
>JANXCD010000104.1 GCA_025060305.1 Armatimonadota bacterium
GCTCGCTTGAGCGACTATCAAGTCGTAAACATCAGTGCCTATCCTTTGGGCAACCGATTTTTCCTCTGACGCAAAATTGTCACGATACCAACGAAGCAAAATCCCACCAGTCCAACTCCAAGTGACCGTCACATACAAATCTTCGGCGACATGAGGGTAGCAGCAGAAATTGTTTTGGAGCATCGCTTCATTCAAAACGGGTTCGCTCATAGCGACAGTGATGCAATCAACAGTTCCGATAGCGTCCATTGCTACTCCTCCCTTGACAACTCCTGAACCTAAACAGCCACAAGGTTGGTCATGACCTCCCGTTGCTATCACGGTTTTGGGTGACAAGCCTGTCTCTTCTGACACCTTAGGGTCAACAGTTCCAATTGGCTCACCTGCTGGTAGTGCTCTCGGTAACAAGTCCTCTCTTAGACCTGCAGCCTCAAGGATTTCCTTGCACCAACGCTTTCGGAGGACATCAAAGCCCATAGTTCTTGATGCCAATGACCAATCAATGGCTGGCTCTTTAGCGCCAAGCCTAAAGGAGATAAAGTCTTGGGCACACAAAAACTTCCAAGTTTTCAAAAAAATGTCCGTTCGTTCTTCGCAAAGCCAAATCAATTTAGGCAGAGTATACATCGGATGAATGGGATGTCCTGTCAAAGAGAAAACTTGCCATTGACCCAAAGTTTCCTCTAAATGCTTTGCTTGCTTGATAGGGCGAGTGTCCAAATTAGCGATTGCGTTTGTAAGAGTGCAACCATCATTATCAACGGGCACAACTGTTTCTCCCATGCTTGACACTGCTAAGGCTTGAACTGGGTCGGATTTACCAGCGATTGCAACTGCTTCAGATATGGCTTCCTTGGTCGCTTCCCAAATTTGCTCGGCATCAAGTTCAACCCATCCTGCATGTTCAAGGTAAATGAGCGGATATTCTCGGTAACTTTGAGCCAAAATTTCACCTTCGTCGTTAAAAATCACTGCTTTGACTCCTGTTGTCCCAGCGTCAACGCCCATAAGACTCATAATCACTCACCTCCTCTTCCGTTAGGCGACATAAAAAACTTTACTGCATCCATTGCTTTTGCGTTAAAATTAACAGCGCAAACTTTGTATCGCCATTTTCCTTTCATGTCAAGTGAAATGGGGCACTGGCTTTATGCCGACTAAAAGAAAAAGCGTCAGGATAACTCCTGATGCCATAAAATTTCATTTGAGCCAAAATCAAAAAGCGGAAAATGCAACAATAGAGAGGAGGATGAGAGCATGGAAGTCGTTATCTTGCCTGATGCTGAGGCGGTCGGCAAAGAAGCAGCAAGAAGGATTGCTTCACTCATTCGTCGCAAACCCAATTGCGTTTTGGGGTTAGCAACTGGCTCAACGCCAATTCCCTGTTACAATGAACTCATAAGGATGCACAAAGAAGAAGGGCTTGACTTTTCTCGTGTTACGACTTTTAACCTTGATGAGTATTATCCTATTGACCCACGCCACCATCAAAGTTACCGCTACTTCATGGATGAAAACCTTTTCAACCACATCAACATTGACAAGGCACGAACTTTCGTCCCTTACGGACTTGCCCCTGACCCTTATGAGCATTGTATCTGGTATGAAGAGCAAATCAGAAAAGCGGGCGGAATTGACCTTCAAATTTTGGGAATTGGTCACAACGGTCATATTGCTTTCAACGAACCAGGTTCGTCCTTAGCATCAAGGACTCGTGTTAAGACTTTGACCAAAGAGACCATTGAAGCGAATTCAAGGTTTTTTGAACGACCTGAAGATGTCCCACGATACGCAATCACCATGGGCATCGGCACGATTTTGGAAGCAAGGGAAGTTATCCTGCTGGCTACTGGTGAGGGCAAAGCGGATGCTGTTGCAAAGTCAATTGAAGGACCAGTGAGCACTATGTGCCCTGCATCAGCACTGCAACTTCACCCTCATGCCACTTTCATTTTGGACGAACCAGCCGCTTCCAAACTTCAACGCATAGACTACTACAAATATGTCTACAAGATGGCGGAAGACCTTAAAAAGCAAATTCGTGAAAAGTTGATGAGCCAAAGTTGAAGAAGATGACTAACCTGCTGAAGGATTGAGTTGGGTATGGGAACTGCCTATACACCGGGTTTGACAATTAGCACTAATGCTATTGTCAGAAAAGTGCGAAGACTTCCTCTTAAGGGACAAGTCCTCGTCCATGTCGGCGATGAAGTTGAGCCTGATACAGTTGTGGCTCGGACAGAGTTGCCAGGTCCGATCACAACTGTAAGGGTAGCAGAAAGGTTAGGGGTTGAACCGAGAGAACTTAACAAGTTCCTGCTCAAAAACATCGGCGATAAAGTTCAAGCAGGTGAAGTCATTGCTGAACGAAAAACTTTCTTTGGGCTTTTCACTTCACGAGTGACATCTCCTATAACTGGAACTATTGACTTCATCTCAGAAGCGACAGGTAACATTGGAATTCGCCATTTGCCAACTCCCGTTGAAGTTAACGCTTACTTGAAAGGTCTGGTTATTGAGGTCATCCCTGAAGAAGGGGCGGTAGTCGCTACGAGAGGAGTTTTTGTTCAGGGCATATTTGGATTGAGTGGTGAAAGGCACGGTCAAATTGCTGTTATAGCCAAATCACCTGATGAAGTTGTGCCCGAAACGAAAATTAGCGATGAGCACAAAAGCAAAGTCCTGATAGCAGGTTCTTTGGCTCACTGGAAATTGATGGAAGCAGCAAAAGAAGTTGGCGCTTCTGCCTTAGTCACGGGAGGTGTCCTTGACACTGACATCAAGGAACTTCTCGGTTACGATATTGGCGTGGCGATAACTGGGCATGAACCTTTGCCTTTCACTCTGATTGTTACCGAAGGCTTTGGCAAAATTGCCATGTCAAAAAGAACTTTTGAATTGCTTGCCAGTCAGGAAGGGAAAGAAGCATCCGTTAATGGTGCAACTCAAATTCGTGCTGGAGTTATCAGACCAGAAATTGTTGTGCCGATAGACAGAAAAATTCAAATGGACGACTTGCAAGTTTCTGAGCAGGACACTTTCGCTGCTGGCGAACTTGCAATTGGCACACCCATTCGCCTAATCCGAGCGCCCTATTTTGGTGCATTGGGGCGAATAACAGCGCTACCGCCAGAACCTAAAGAGATAGAGACCGAAACGAAAACGAGAGTGCTGGAAGCAACACTGATTGACGGAGAGAAAGTCATAGTCCCAAGAGCAAATGTTGAGATTTTTCACTACGAATGATGTTGCAAAGGCAGTCAATTGTCTGACCTAAAACTCGCAACAAAAATTATTCTTGCAGTCGGATTTCGTCCGATGTCCATTTTCATTTTGGAAGGAGAGAACGAAAAATTGAAGGGTGTTGTGATTTTGGTGTTGGTGGCTATTGTGTCGTCTTTTGGCTTTTTGATAACTTTGGCTCAGTTGGGTTATGAAGACACTCCTTTTTTGCCAGGTCAAAAATGGCGAGTTCACGACAGCAAGCGACCTCAACCTATGACTGTTATCCCTGCACAAAATTATGGTGACCCACCTTCCGATGCCGTTATTTTGTTTGATGGGAAAGACCTTTCCAAATGGAAAAGTGCTTGGACGGGCGGTTCTGCTCGTTGGAAAGTAGAAGACGGTTACATGGAAATCGTTCCAAGGACAGGTGACATCCAAACAGTTGATGAGTTTGGTGATTGTCAACTCCACATTGAGTGGTGCATTCCCGAAAATGTTCAAGGTTCAAGCCAAAGTCGTGGCAATAGTGGCGTCTTCTTGATGGGACGGTATGAGATTCAAATCCTTGACTCTTTTGAAAACAAAACCTACGCTGATGGAATGGCAGCAGCCATTTACGGTCAATATCCGCCACTCGTCAATGCCTCTCGCAGACCAAGTGAATGGCAAACTTACGACATCATCTGGATTGCGCCAAGGTTTGATGGTGATAAGTTAGTTCGTCCTGGCTATTTGACGCTAATTCACAATGGTGTTATCGTGCATTATCACACTCCCGTAATCGGTCCAACTCGTCATCGCAGTTCACTAACTTACAAACCACATCCACCTGTCGGTCCGCTTAGGTTGCAAGATCACGGTTTTAGAGTTCGTTTCCGAAACATTTGGTATCGCCCTCTCAAGGGCTATGACGGAGAACCTGAATGGCGTGATTTGACTCCTTTTGTGTTCCCGAATTTGCACCGCTAAAGGATTGGACATCACAAAAACTTAAAAAGGAGGCGATAGAAGATGGCGAAGTATGGTTACGACGACACACCTTTTTTGCCAAACACAAATTGGAGAGTTCACGACAGCAATAGACCTCAGCCAACTGCAGTTTGGCCAGGTTGGTTCAGCACTCAGGAATCTGCAGGTGAGCCACCTTCAGATGCCATCATACTTTTTGATGGCAACAATTTGTCAAAATGGGTGAGCGTCAAAGATGGCGGTCCTGCTCGCTGGAAAGTTGAAAATGGCTACATGGAAGTCGTGGCTGGCACAGGCGACATCAGGACGATTGAAGAATTTGGCGATTGCCAACTTCACATTGAATGGTCAGCGCCAGCGGAAGTAAAAGGAGAAAGTCAAGGTCGCGGCAACAGCGGTGTTTTCTTGATGGGACTGTATGAAATTCAAGTGCTTGACTGCTATGAGAATCCGACTTATGCTGATGGGACAACTTCTGCCATTTACGGTCAATATCCTCCGCTCGTTAACGCTTGCCGAAAACCTGGCGAATGGCAAGTTTACGACATTGTTTGGCTCGCACCAAGATTTGATGAAGAAGGAAATTTGGTTCGCCCAGCCTATGTGACTGTTTTCCACAACGGCGTTCTTGTCCACTACCATACACCTTTGTTCGGTCCGACAACTCATCGTGCCACTTTGCCCTACAAACCTCATCCGCCCGTTGGACCGCTCAGGTTACAGGATCATGGTGATCCCGTTCGTTTTCGCAATATTTGGTATCGCCCGTTGAAAGGTTACGACGGAGAGCCTGAGTGGAAGGATTGGACTCCAATAGTTTTGGCGCCAAGAAGTTAGCAATTGAAGGGCGTGAACAAACGATGCTTTACAAGGAAGATTGGGAACAAGCAAAGGAGAGGTTTCTGGCTTGGTGGCAAGGTGAAGTCATTGATAGAGTTGCGTTGCAGGTGCGAGCGCCGAGAAAAGGTTATCAGCCAAAAAAGTTGACCCCGCCAGCGAAATTGGAAGACCGATGGACCGACATTGAATGGCGGTTGAAGGAAGCGGACGAAAATTTTAGAGCAACTTTTTTCGGTGGCGAAGCGTTCCCTTGCTTTTGGTGCAACCTTGGTCCTGACCTTATGGCTGCTTTCTTGGGTGCTGAATTGGTTTTTGAAGAGACGACAACTTGGGTTAAACCTATCATTGACGATTGGGAGACTGCACCGCCTTTGCGTATCGCCCCTGAAAACCGTTGGTGGAGGCTAACGCTTGAAATGACAAAGGCTGCAGTTGAGTTTGGCAAGGACAAGTTTTTCGTAGGCTTAACGGACATTCACGCAGGTGGCGATTTGCTCGCTGCCCTTCGTGGTCGTGAAAATTTCTGCCTTGACCTTGTTGAGTATCCTGAAAAAGTTTGCGACGCCATGAAGCAAATCACCCCGCTGTTTTTTGAAGTCTATGAAAGTCTTCACGCAATAATCCGAACCCAATATGAAGGCACAAGCACTTGGCTCAATGTTTGGGCACAGGGTCGTTGGTATCCTGTCAGCATGGACGAACTTGCGTTAATTTCGCCTCAAATGTTTCGCCAATTTTTCCTCAACGATATCGTTGCTCAAGTCAATTGGCTTGACAACTCTCTCTTTCACCTTGATGGACCAGATTGCGTCCGTCACCTTGACATTTTGCTTGAAATCCCCAATTTGAACGGAATTCAATGGGTGCCAGGGGCAAGATACAAGTCAATGCTCGTTTGGGTTTCGTTGCTTCGCAAAATTCAACAATCAGGTAAACTCATTCACATCGCAACGCCAGCAAGTGAAATTGAAACTTTGCTTAGCGAACTCTCGCCAAAAGGCTTGATGCTGGAAACTTACTGCGCAAATGAAGACGAAGCAAAAGATTTGTTGCGAAGAGCGACTAAATGGACGAAGGAAAGAGTTCAAGTTAGAGTGTTGGAAGGTAAAGCGACAAAGGATGGTCAAAGTCAGCCATGATGAGATATGGGAAGCCGAAACTTAAAATGCGAGGCTGCCATTGAGCCGAAAGATTGTTTGACATGTAGGGACAGGCGAAGCCTGTCTGAAAAAGTTGGCAAGCCTGTAGGCTTGCCTTTTGCTAATCAATCGCATCCGTAATTTTCGTTCATGATAACCCCAACAACTGAGTGACAAGCCTATCAATTTCGTCCAACTCCGCTTGCAAATCTTGCCGAACGATTTGGCGCAACCTGCCAATAGGCTGCGAAAGGAATTTGGCATCAGCATTTGCCACCATATCAGCAACTTTTTCGTGACACCTCTTGCTCAACTCCGCCAACCTCAAATGTCGCTTGTCCTTTTTGCTAAAAAGGGGGATGGGTAGCAATTCAAAGGGGCGACGGTGAATGTCTCTTTCTCCCCTACCCTTTTGCGCGCCAAATGCCCCCTTCGGTTGAAACGGCTTAATGTATTCGTCCACAATCGGGGCATTGAGCACTGCACAAAGGTAGTGGGCTTCATCATCGTTTTCAGTTTCAAGCCAG
>JANXCD010000105.1 GCA_025060305.1 Armatimonadota bacterium
GATTGAACCTTCAGTATCCTCAACGAAGTTGAAATAGGGGATGTGAACCGTGAAAGGAATGTGGCGCCCTTCAATGCGCCAGCGAGCAAATTCGTCGTCGTTGCGAACATCCAACAGAGCGAAATCTTCGCCCTTATCAAGCATTCGCTTCAGTTCAGAAGCGGTAATTGCTGTTTTTTCGGTGATTGCCATTTTTGTTTCACCTCCGCAAGTTTTTGGTTTGTTTTTCATGCTCCTTTAATTGCGTGTTCCATTGTTATGAGAAGCGAACACCTGCTCAAAGGTTACAGTTTATCGCCGCTTTCTTTTCAGATTGGTTGACAGTTCGCTTTTTGCTCTCATCCAATTTCATCTGGCAAAATCCAAACTAATGCCGAAAGTAACGCTTCAAGCACGACCGAAATTTAAACTTGCGAAACTCCACAAGCGGGCTTGATTTTTCAGCGGTAAAATAAAAGGTGCTAAATGGTGAATGCAAAGATGCAGTTAGGCTGACACAAAAATTGACTGAGGGGTGATAAAAATGCGCTTTACTCAAGCATTGCTTTTAGTCGCTCTCGCTACCACTTTTGGTGCTTCGCAGGAGGTGCAACTATCCATCAACTTTGTCTATGGTGGAATGGCGACACGAATCGTTACAGGCAAAGTTAGTGGCGAATGGCACGGTCTGATACCTCTCTCCCCAAACAAACCTGTCACCATCGCTTTTGACCTATCAGTTAGAGTGCAATCGCTAATTACAGTCAAAGATGTGACATCTGGTGGAGATGGAGTGATCGTCATTCAAATGCAAAATGCTGAAGTCAAGGGCACTGCTGGTGACCAACCGCTTGAACTCATTGTCACTTCAAATGGCGATGTCAAGTTCTCTTGGGGTGCTATGAGTTTTGACAGCACAAAGTTGCCTGAAGCCGACCGAAAGAAGTTGCAGCAGTTGTTGACTTTATCGCCGAGTTTGACCGTCTCGCCGAAAGGAAAAATCAAGTCGTTCCATTTGCCCGAAGAGGTCAAAAAGGTTATGCCCGAAATTGATGTGCAGTTTGTTAATGCGGTTGTAAGTTCAACTTTGCAAACTTTGTTACCTGCACCTTTGCCTGAAAAACCTATTAAGGTCGGACAAAATTGGGATGTGGAGTTTCCCATTTTGTTTTTTGATGTAACCGAGCCACTTTACTTGCCTATCAATTGCACTTTGGCAGAAGTTAAAGGTGACGAAGCAGTGATAAAAGCAAGTGCTGAAACAGTAGGTGAAGCCGAGTTAACTTTGAAGCGATGGAGTGAAAAAGCCCCTAAGGTTACATTTTCTCGTGGCTTTTTTTCTGCTGGTGGCGAAATCCTTTTTCTGCTTTCGGTTGGCGTCCCTCAAAGGTCAACATGGAAATTTAGGGCAGAAGCCGAAGGTTCAATAACGCCTTCTGAAAAAGGTGCTTCGCCCATTCCTTTCCGCTTTCGCCTTTCGGCTGAGTTTAAGGAACATTTGGTGTTTTGAACAACGCTCTATAATCAAAGGGTTGAAGAAAATTGCCTTAGTCACAAGTATCTTCCCCGTTCTGTTCAACAGGGATTTCAACTTTGCCTTACAATTCCTATCGGTGATGACTGATGGAATGGCAGGAACTCACGCCTCGCCAGATTGTCGCTGAGTTGGACAAATACATAGTCGGACAGGAACGGGCAAAGCGAGTGGTAGCGATAGCGCTCCGAAACCGTTACAGGCGCAAACTTCTTCCAGAAAATTTACGGGACGAAGTTGCACCAAAAAACATACTCATGATTGGACCGACTGGTGTAGGCAAGACAGAAATTGCAAGAAGGTTGGCAAGGTTAGTCAAAGCGCCTTTCGTCAAAGTTGAAGCGACCAAGTTCACTGAAGTAGGTTATGTCGGGCGAGATGTTGATGGCATGGTTCGTGATTTGGTTGAATCTTCCGTTAGGATGGTTGAGCAAGAGAAGATGAGCGAAGTTGAATATCAAGCCGAAGAGTTAGCAAACCTGCGTCTAATTGAAGCGCTCGGTTTAGTGCCGACACTAAGACGCCGCCGAAGAACTTCAATCCCATTCCCTTTCGGGCAAGACTTTGAAGACTCTAAGGAAGGCGACGATGAGAGAAATTCAAGCACTGAAAGGTTGCAACGCCATTACCTTTTGCGTATGAAAACGGGAGAGTTTGACGAAAAGGAAGTTGAAATTGAAGTTGAGGAACAAACGCCTCAGTTTTATTTCAATGTGATAGGTCCGCAAGGAATGGAACAGGTCGGTTTTGACCCAGCAGAAATACTTGGCTCACTTTTCCCAAAGCGAAAAAGGAAGCGTAGGATGAAAGTTAAAGATGCAAGGAAAGTCTTGATGCAAGAGGAAGCACAAAAGTTGATTGACAAGGAGGAAGTTGTTCGGGAAGCAATTCGTCGTGCCGAAGAAGACGGCATAATCTTCATTGACGAGATGGACAAAATTGCTGGTCGTGAGAAAGGCTACGGTCCTGATGTCTCTCGTGAAGGTGTTCAAAGGGATTTGCTCCCTATCGTTGAAGGTAGCACTGTTATGACCCGCTACGGTCCAGTTCATACCCATCACATTCTCTTCATTGCTGCTGGTGCTTTCCATGTGACGAAGCCCTCTGACCTCATTCCAGAGTTGCAAGGTCGCTTCCCTCTTAGGGTTGAACTTGACCCACTCACAAAAGAAGACTTCAAGCGAATTTTGGTTGAGCCTGAAAATGCGCTCGTAAAGCAATACACGGCTCTGCTTTCAACTGAAGGCATAACCCTGAAATTCACTGAAGATGCAATAGAGGCTATTGCCTACTATGCCGAAAAGGTCAACGGTGAGACTGAAAACATCGGTGCACGAAGGTTGCACACAATCATGGAGAAGATACTTGAAGACATAAGTTTCCGAGCGCCAGAACTTGAAGGCGAAACAATTGTCATTGATGCCGAGTATGTCAAGAAGCAACTTGAAGGCATCGTGAAAGACCGAGACTTGAGCCGATACATACTTTAGTGTTGAAAGTTTTGGATTCTGCAAAAATTTTGTCAATGAAAAATTTCGTCGCCACTTTGTCAATGAATTGCTTTAAGTTTGATCACTGTGACTTCTGGAGGACATCTGAACCGTATTGGCAAACCAGCGGAAACGCCTCGTGAGACATAGAGCCAAGTTTTGCCAATTTTCTTCAAGCCTTGCGCCCTTCTGTATTTGTCACGGCAAGGGGCTAAAAACGGACCAAGCAGCGGAAAGACGATTTGACCTCCATGGGTGTGACCGCTGAAAACCAAATCCACACGAGCAATGTGAGGGTCATCTACGATGTCTGGCGAATGGGAAATTAAAAGGACAAAAGCACCATCAGGCACATCCTTCAACCCTCTTTGCAAATCGTCACGACCAGAGTAAGGGTCATCAACTCCCACAATCCAAAAAGATGCTCCATTAATGCTCAACTTGGTCGCTTCATTGACCAACAAATGAACATTGGCTTGCTCAAGGGCTTTTCGCCATTCATCAATGCTGAAAGGTTTCCCGCCCCAAGAGGAAGGATTTTTGAATCGCCAAGAGCAATGGTGGTCGTGATTGCCAAGGACAGCAAAAACGCCATGTTGACTTTTTACTCGTCGCAAAACAGGGATGAGATGAGGAACTGCACTACACCAGTGAACAAGGTCACCTCCAAGTAAAACGATGTCTGGATTGAATTCGTTGGCAAATAAAACTGCTCGTTCGGCAAGGTCAACACCAAAACCGTTGGGCAAGAGGTGAAAGTCACTCAGAAAAGCAATTGTCAATCCATCCAATTGAGGTGGCAATTTTTCAAGCCCAAGCAAAAACCTTTCAACAACCAACCGTTTCGGCTCAACAAAAACTGCTCGCCAAACTAAGTAAACAGCCGTAGCGACTAAAAGGACAATTACTAAAAGTAGCCATTCCAACACAACCCCTTCTCACCTTCCCTCTAAGAGACCTAATCAACCCTTCAATCTTTGATTTGGTGCGATGATTTTTGCTTTGATTTGTGGTGGGGCGACAGATTCAAGGTTGGCTTTGATGTCTTCCAACTTCATCACGATAGCGTCTTCAATTGGGAACTGGTAGTATGCCCGCCGAATTGTTAGAACCTTATAGCCATATTTGCAGTAAAGGTTTTGAGCGATGAGATTGCTTTTGCGAACTTCCAAAAGGGAAGAGTTAAGTCCACGCCTAACTGCTTCTTCCAAAATTGCTCGCAACAATAACTCACCAATTTTCCTGCCACGCATGTTCGGGTGGACAGCGATATTTGCTACATGAGCCTCATCGCCTTCCTGTCTCCAGCCAGCGAACCCGACCAAAACCCCATTAATGCTTGCAACCATGAAACAACTTTTTTGACCACGCTTCAATTCAGATGCAAAAGCACTTTTTGACCACCCACCCCAACCGAAACACATCCTTTCAATCCGAACAACTTCATCCAAGTCAGAATATGTCATCGGACGGATAATCAACTCTCCCTTTGGCTCTTGCCATTCGTCATCTTTTGGAATGGCAAATCCCAACCATTCAAACAACTTGCGAATCACAAATCAACCCTCCTGCTCCTTTTCGCCTAATAAAGCCGACGCAAATGCTTGAGGGTCAAAAAGTTCTAAGTCATCAACGGTTTCGCCAACACCAATTGCTTTGATAGGGATGCCGAGCCTGTCCTTAATGGCAAGCACAGCACCACCTTTAGCCGTCCCGTCAAGTTTCGTGACGATAATGCCTGAAACTGGAATGGCTGCAGTGAAACCTTCTGCTTGAGCGATAGCGTTTTGACCTGTTGTCCCATCCAAAATGAGCAAAACTTCGTCAGGTTCACGCTCAAGGGATTTTGTAGCGACACGATAAATTTTGCGCATTTCCTCAAGCAAGTTTTGTTTTGTGTGCATTCGCCCAGCAGTGTCAATCAAGACGACATCGTAGCCACGAGCCTTCGCCGCTTGAATACCGTCAAAAGAGACCGCTGCTGGATCAGCGCCCCTTTGATGTGCAATCACTGGGACTCGCAACCTATCGCCCCAAACTTTAAGTTGGTCAATTGCTGCCGCTCGGAAAGTATCAGCAGCAACCAATAGAGGTTTCTTGCCTTGCTTTTGCAACCAACGAACGAATTTCGCTATTGTCGTCGTCTTTCCAGTCCCATTAACGCCAACGAAAAGCCAAACTGTTGGTGGGTTTTCACCAAAATTCAAACTTGTGTTGCCAGAGAGCAACTCGGCTATCATCGCTTTCAATCTCTCTTTAACTTCATCTGCTGTTTTCAACTCGCTGCGCTTAACGCCTTCACGAATTGCGCTCATCAATTTAGTCGTTGTAGCCATCCCAACATCGGCTAAAATGAGCGCCTCTTCAAGTTCGTCCAAAAGTTCCTCGTCAACTTCTTGTCTTTGAAAAATTTGCGTGAACCTTTGGACGAGATTTCGCAGAAATCGCACTTTAAGTTCACCTCGTTATTGGCTGATGCTCGGAGTTATCTGCACCCAAACATGCCTTGTTCTCGGTCCGTCAAATTCGCAGAAAAATATGCCTTGCCATGTCCCAAGTTTCAACCGACCTTTAACAATCGGCACGAAAAGACTGTTGCCAACTAAAACTGCTTTGATGTGAGCGTCGGCGTTGCCTTCAGTGTGATGGTAGCGCAAATTTGGCGGTATGAGCCGATGAAGTTGGTCTAAAATGTCAACCTTAACTGATGGGTCTGCGTTCTCATTGACGCACACTGCAGCAGTTGTATGCGGGCAGAAAACAAAACAAACACCATCTTGAGTGCCTGATTGTGTGACGACTTTTTGAATTTGGTCAGTGATGTCAACGATTTCCTCTCGCTTGCTCGTCCTAACTGTTAGTTCAGTCATTTCTCCCCTCACCTCTGAGTTTTTCTTTGCTCTCTACTTCAAAGTTTGTTGGTGCTCGGTTAGCCATGCCACTGGTTTTAGCCAGTGGAAATTTTTTCGGCTTAGCAATAGCCTTGTCTGAAATAACTTATCGCCCAGAAAATTCTTCATCTATCTGGAACCATCGGCATGATTAGTTTGACATCTTCAGAGAATACTGATACAGCCTTAATTTGCTGGAAATACTTTGTCCTGTGCGGAAGGCAGATAGAATTTGTTAGCATCATACTCTTGCACACCCACACTCAAAATGATTGCTTACTTGAGCCTACACCCCCGCATTAAAAGCAAGCCTCTCAATGAAACTTTACATGCTTACATGAAGTTGACGGGCTAAAATTTCTGCGCCAAAGTTATTGATGAAATTCACTTCTGAAAAAGGAGGTGTAGGCGATGACTATGGTTGCACCAACAGTGGAAGCCCTTTTATCGCAAGAGCGCATCATTGAACCGCCGAAGGAGTTTCGGGAACGGGCAAATATCAAAGACCCCAGCATCTACGAGGAAGCGTCCAGCGATTTTGAAGCCTTCTGGGCTAAAGTTGCCGATGAGTTCATAACTTGGTTTCGCAAGTGGGACAAAATTTTGGATTGGACGCCACCTCAATCGGGCACTCAACCGCCTTGGATCCAATGGTTCATCGGCGGAAAATTGAACGCCTGTTACAATTGCGTTGACCGACATGTCCAAACTTGGAGACGAACTAAGGCAGCAATCATTTGGGAAGGCGAGCCGGGCGATGAACGAGTTTTGACATACCAAGACTTGCACCGAGAAGTCCAAAA
>JANXCD010000106.1 GCA_025060305.1 Armatimonadota bacterium
CTCTGGTTTGACATCAGCCAATCCAAACTTTGTCAGGTCAGGCGATGCTGCCCAAAGTTGCGGTGGCGGATATTCAACCTGAGCAAACCCTTTTTCATCTGCCTGCAATGAAATCCAAGAGCCGTTGCTAACAATGGCTTTCGGGACAGGTTTGCCCTTTTCGTCAACAACTTGAACGCTCAACTTTGGCGGAGATTGCAAAAACAAATCGGGCAATTCCATGCTTTCGCCTCTAACTTCAATCTCCCTTTCAGCATTGGCGGAATGTCCTGGTGAATAAGAAGCCCACGCTCGGATAGACCATTTGCCGGGCAAAAGGAAGAGCCTGAAATTGCCATTTTCATCAGCCTTGACGGTTGCTGGACGCCACCATGTTGGAATTCGTCCGCCCTGAACTTCCATCTGCAATTGGCGGTCGCCATAAACTTCAGCGAAAGGCACGACTTTTTTCGTCTCGGCATCTCTCACGACGCCTCTAACTTCAGTGGCTCTTTGCAAATTGAGCGTTACCGAAACGGTTTGCTCTGGCGAGACTTTTAGGATTATCGGCTCACTTTGCCATCTCCCATCTTCAGCGATAGCATGGACGAACCAGCGACCTTCATGGAACTCAATTTCAAATTCGCCGTTAGCGCCAGTAGTTGCACGATGCTCTTTCTCTCCGTAAAACTCTGCTCGGCAAATCACTTGTGCGTTTTCAACAGGTTTGCCATCACGAAGCACTTGACCTCTCAGGAAACTTTTCGGAGTTGCAACTATTGCCACCCACTCGCTGCCCGTGCGCAAAGAAAACCAATTTTCTGGTGGCGGTGAAAGAGCAGGGGCGTAATCTGGATGGTGAACTCGCAAATTAACTTGAGCATTTGCAGGCAGGTTTTGAAAAACAAAGCGACCATGAGAATCTGTAATTGTCCAGAAAGGAGAGACTTCTTCGGGCATTTCCTCGCTGATGTAAAAATGCAGTGTAAGGTCTCTTTCAGCAATTTCAAACGCCATCCTTGACCGCACACTCTCAATTCTCCAAACCTGCAATTTCGCTCCTGCAAGTGGTTTTCCGTCAGAGGTGAGAACGATTCCAGCCAGCGGGGCAGCAGGACGCAACCGAACAGTCAACGGCTTCAAGTCTCGTGGGTCAAAACTTTGCCAGCCAACAGCGAACTTTGGATGATGAGCGACGACATAAGCGGAAAAAACTCGCAAAGGCGGTTTGAAAGGCAAGCGGAAAGTGCCTTGAAGGTTGGTTTGGGTGAAAGATTCGACCGTAGTGTGCCCAACTTCCCAACGGTTAACGACGAGCCAAACAGTTGACCCTGAAGCAGGCTTGCCATCAGGAGTGACCACTTGACCTGTTATGAAAGACCTTTCTTGAGCGGCGCTAATTATCGCTCCCGTTAGGACAAAAAACCAAATCCAAGATGCCAGCCATGTCACTTTGAACACACCTCCCATTCATAGCGAGCAAACTACAAACTATTGCTTGCTAATCAGTCTATTGCTGGCTAATCAGTTGCCCTTTGAGTTGAAAGCGAATCCAAAAGCCAATCAAAAGTTTCTGAAAGCGCTGTTAGCATTGCTTTTAATTGATGCTCAAGGGTTGTCGGTTCTCCTGTCTTTGCGTGTTGGTTGTTGCGGACTTCAATGCAAAGCCAATCGCCACCTTCCCAACGCCCAACCCAAAAATCCCGTAGGAATTTTTGTCTTTCTTGACCACGATAAGGTATGTAAGGCTGCTCGTGAACTTGAAAACCCTTTTCCATCCATGCTGACAAAATTCTTTGCGCCCATTCTTGTAATTTTGCTTGCTGACTTTTTGTCAAGTTATCAAACCAACAGGGCAACAAAACTGCTTCATCAGTTTCGTGTTGGTGCAATTCAAGGTAATGAGTATAACGGTCTTCAGCCAGCAACTCGTCTATGGCTTTTGAATGAGCGCTTTTTCGGCTCGTGTTTGGTTCAACCCAAAGGTCATCACTAACTTGCTCGTAAACTATGCCGATTTGTTTTGGTTTGTGCTCCCAATAACTCCATTCAGGGTAGCGACCAAATCTTTCGCCATTGGCAGCGATACCGAAGGCTATCTTCAAAAAGGCATCATTATCATATTTGCTACCATCCCAAACTCGCTCTGGGCTTCGGGAACGACCTTGTGGGTTGCTGTCTGGAATGAAAGTAACAAGCAACTTTTGACGAATTTTGTCAATGGGCAAATCAGTCAATGTGCCATCAAGGTAAGTTCCTGTGATAATTTGGCAAAGGGCATTAAGGCAAGCAGAAGTGCCTGCAGGTTCATGAGCGTGGGGGACAGTGATAAGCAAACGAGTTTTGGCATCGGGGTTTCCGACAGTGATTGCAATCACTTTTTCGCTGCCCAATTGTTTCCACTCTCTTAGTCTAACTGAAAAGCCCTTAATGTCCATCAGCGCCCAATGTTGAACCATTGGCTGCCATTCGCTTGGGTAACTTACCCAACACTTTTTAGCATCCATTATTGCAAATCACCCTTCCTTTTTGGCTTTCAAATTTTTCAAGTGCTGTCTTTTGGGTTATAGCCCATAGCACGGCTTTGAAAAGCGTTCACCCAAACATTTGAAGCAAGGAGCAAATCAGTTTTTGACCGATTGCAAAGCACAAATCAAGGGACTTCAAAAACAGTTTCAACCGTTTCGCCACCATTGACAATAACTTCCTTCGTCGCTATTTGGTTGCCCAAGCGAAAGAGCATGAGAACATGACGACCTGGAGTGATATTGTCAATTTGGAAACGACCGTTAATGTCTACAGGAGACATGAAGTTAGTATCAGCGTTCAGCATAACATACATTCGTGAAGTTTGCTTGGTTTTTGACTTGACTTGACCAACGATTTTCCCACCAGTTAACAAAACGAAATCGGCGGGGATGCGAGTCCCTTCAGCAACGATCAGGTTGTGTCTGAAACCTGTTGCCAAACCTTGTGCTTGGCAGCGTAGCGAATATTCACCAGGCAAAATTGGGTCAAAACGATAGATGCCCAATCGGTTAGTTGTCGTTTGCCCAATCGTCATTCCATTTTCATCAATCAGTTGTATAAGCGCTCCAGAAACTGGACGACCAGTTTCTGCTTGAGTAACTTGCCCTTCAATCGCTCCCATCAAAGGTATTTCAAAAATGACATTCACTTTCTGCCCTGATTTTGCATGAACATATCGCACAATTGGTTTGTTTATCCCAAAAGGCAAAAGCAAGATTGCGACAGGTTCTGGCGGAACTTCAACTTGAAATTTGCCATTGGGGTTGACAGGGATTTCTGTTATCAGACTGCCCCATTGAGGCTGTAATGGGTCATTGCTACCACTTGCAACAACCACACGGATGCGAGTGTTTGTCAATGGGACATTAGACTTGACAGAGCCTTCAACTATTGCAGGGGCAGGAAACAAAAGTTCTCCGACATCGGTAACTTGACCTGCGACCACTTTGATTTGCTTGCTAATCCTTCTGCTGCCACTTTGGGCAACGATTAAGTAATTACCAGGTTGCAACTTTCCTTCAAACTTTCCGTCTTCAGGACGCCATAAAATGACACCAACTGGTTGACGAGCCGTTGGCGATAGAGACTTTTCAACCCAGATGCGACCATCTTTTGGGACTTTTCCATCTTCGCTTGCAACTCGCCCACGAAGGAAACCGACTTCCTGTGGCTTCAAAATGACTTCTACTTTCATGCTCTCTTTAGGCTTGACTTTCACTAATCTTTCCGCAGGTTCAAAATCGCTTGCTGTGACAAGCAAACTGTATTCGCCTTCTGGCAACCCTTCAATAGCGAATTGACCCTGTGCATCGGTTGAAATAGTGAATTGACTTGTATCGTTTTGCATCAAAGTCAAAGTTGCGTTGGGAATTGGTCGGTTGTCAGTTGAAAGGATGCGCCCAGAAATTGAGCCTGTTGGTGGGACGGTAAAATTGACAAAAGTTGTTTCATTCTCTCGTATCTTTACGGTCATTGGCGGTTGGAATGAAAGAGCATTAGTCCAGTAAGCAAAAACGAAAGCAGGTGCCAGAACAATTTGATGTTCGCCCTTAGGCAAGTTGAATATCAAAATCTGATTGTCCTTGAAGGGTGGCAAGCGAACCCAGAAGTTGGATGAAGCAATCTTCAAGAACAAAGCAGCCTTTGATGTTTCGCCTTCAACGGAGCAAACTAAGGAAGGTTTAGAGCCAAGCCAACATTTGACAATTGGTGGCAACTTCTCTGGATTGCTGGCGTCAACAAAAAAGGCTGCCCCGCTTACTCCAACTATGACCCACCAAGGTCTCCTGTCTGGCAGGGTAATTAAAAATTGCCCTTGCATATCAGTAAAGCCTTTAGTCGCTGAATGGTAACCTTGCGATGGTGGTGTTGGGAAGAGGTCAGCCTGAGCCTGAACTCCCGTTAAGTGAGTTCCGTCTTCCGAAAGGAAAGCAAAACGCAACAAAATGGGATTGAGCGTTTGTCCCAAACCAAAGCAAGAGAAAGTCATCGTCAAGACAATAGCATAAATGCACCTCATACTTAGTCACCGAAAAAATTTTAGTGTAGAGTATGAGCGATTGGAATTAACCCTTTCCGAAATCAATTGTTGTCAAAAAAGATGGATGTATACGAACCAAGAGACATCAAGGAGGCGAGAGAAGATGGCAAATGAAGTTAAAAAGGTGCGGTTGGCTATCGTTGGCTGTGGTGGTATCGCTCATCTTCACATGCAAGGTTACGAGCAAATCAAAAGAGCCGAACCTGAAAAGTTTGAAATCGTTGCTGTTTGCGACCCAATTGATGAGCGGGCGCAAGAGTTTGCCAATTGGGCTGAGCAATTTCAAGGTAAGCGACCACAGGTTTACACTGACCACGAAGTCCTTTTGAAAGAAGAAACTGACAACCTTGATGCTGTTGACATCAACACCCCTCACCACTTGCACCATTTAATTGGGATTGCTTGTTTAGAAGCAGGCTTGCATGTGATGATTGAAAAGCCAATCGGAATCACTGTTAAGGCAACGAAGGCAATCATGGAAGCGGCAAAACGGGCAGGAAAATTTGCTGCCACTGCCGAAAACATCAGGCGTGGTGTCCCTCAACGAACGGCTTGGTGGCTCTTCAATGAAAACAAACTTATCGGCGAAATTACTCTCTTTTACGCAATTCAAGTCGGCTATTTGCCACCAACTCAACCAGGTCAAGAACCAGAATGGCATTGGCGGGTTAACAAATTTTTCTCTGGTGGTGGTCTGGTTTTGGACAGTGGTGCTCACTTCTGTGACACAATCCGCTATCTCTTCGGTGAAGTCAAACAAGTCCATGCAGTTGTCAAGCGAATTGTTCCGAGACCTTTCCGCAAAAATGACGAATTGGTCATAGATGACCGTGAAGACACTTGGATGGCAGTTCTTGAGTTTGAAAGTGGCTTGATGGGTTTATGGAGTTACACCAACACTGCACCTGCCCATGAGTTCACTCAAGTCGTTTACTACGCAACTGAAGGGGCTTTGGTTGACATTGGTGATGCCTTTCACGGTCCTCGTGGCGACGCCTTAGTCAAACATGTTAACGGGCAAGTCCGCTCACTCAACGAGTTGTCCAAAGATTTTAGAGCCGCAATCGGTGAAGAAAAATGGCAAAAATTGTTCCCTCACGACTTCACTAACGGGTTTACCCTTGAGTGTTATGACTTCCTTGATGCAGTGCAAAACAATCGCCCGCCCGAAATAACCGTTGAAGATGGCTTAAGAGCGAAAGCAATTTCATTTGCAATCTATGAAGCATCGGCAACAGGTCAAACTGTCAAAGTGCAAGATGTCATTGATGGCAATGTTGAAGTTTACCAGCGACCCATAAACGAACATTGGGGTTTGCAATGACGATTTTGATTTCCAGTGAACTTGCCGAAAAAGGTGAGCGGATTTCATCTGACTAACTGAAAAGTTCACAGGGTCACTGACTCGCCAGGCTTTAGGACTGCAACTGTCGTTTCAGGACAAGCAGCCTGCACCTTTTGAGAAAATTCGTTGGGATTAGCCTCAATGATAGGAAAAGTGCCGTAGTGAATTGGCACGACTGTTTTTGGATTCAGCAATTTAACCGCTTCAACGGCATCATCAATGTCCATCGTAAAATTGCCACCTATGGGCAAAAATGCCAAGTCAATGGGATGCCGTTCGCCGATAAGTTTCATGTCGCCGAACAAGCCAGTGTCACCTGCATGGTAAACCGTTTTGCCGTCCATGAAAAGCAAAACGCCAGCAGGGTTGCCAGTGTAGACGATGGTGCCGTCCTGCTCAACGAAAGCCGAGCCATGCCATGCGGGCACGAACTTGACTTTGCCGAAAGGAAACGAGTAACTGCCACCGATGTGAAGTGGATGTCCTTGCTTTGCTCCTTTGTTTTGACAATAAGTGACGAGTTCAAAAACGCTAATGATGGGGCAATTGTTTCGGTTGGCAATTTCAATAGCATCACCGAGATGGTCGCCGTG
>JANXCD010000107.1 GCA_025060305.1 Armatimonadota bacterium
GAGACTCCGAAGTTGAAGGGAAGGCTGCGCAAAGGCTACATCGGATTGCAAAATCACGGCAACAGAGTTGAGTTCCGAAACATTCGCATAAAGGAACTGAGGTGAGCCAACGATGGCAAAAGAGCGTTTGGTCACTAATCCGCACAGCAAAGACATTCAAACTGCTTTTGTTCACCATATACTTTGTCAAGCAGGCATAAGCATTGAAGATTGGCTGAAAGCGTGAGATGAAAAATAAAGTGAAGTTTCGTCAAGGAGGGATGAATTAATGTCAGGCGAGCGTAAAGAAGTTAGCAGGCGCAAATTCTTGAAGCAAGTTTCAAGCGCTTTGGCAATTGGAGCGATGGCAAGCAGTTTCAAGCCAAGTCGCTCTTACGCCCTTACAGGAAGCCAAAGAACAATTGGTGCAAACGAACGCATCAACATCGGCATCATTGGTTGCGGCGGGATGGGACACGCTCACATTGGCACTCTCGTTAGAGCCATCCAGAAAGGCGAAGAAAACGCCGAAATTGTTGCAATCTGCGACATTTATGAACCCAAAAAGGAAAGTGCTCGCAAACTCGCTGAGCGTCAATGGGAAGGAAGAAGCCAGACAGGGAAGGTTGAAGTTTATCACGACTACCGAAAACTTTTGGAACGAAAGGACATTGACGCTGTTTGGATTGTCACGCCAGAACATTGGCACGCAAAAATGACTATTGATGCTTTGGAGGCAGGCAAGGACATCTACCTTGAGAAGCCTATCACTCGCTATGTTGACGAGGCAAAAAAAGTTTACGAAACAGCGATGCGAACTCAAAGGGTCATTCAGGTCGGTTCACAATGGACTTCCGAACCGAAATGGCAACAAGCAGCAGAATTAGTCAAGCAAGGCAAGATAGGTAAAATCGTCTGGACACAGGCAAGTTACTGTCGCAACTCAAGAGATGGCGAGTGGAATTACGGAATTGACCCTAACGCTCGCCCAGGTGTTAACTTGGACTGGGATGCTTTTCTCGGTCCTGCCCCAAAGCGACCTTGGGACCCTGAACGATTTTTCCGATGGCGCAAGTTCTGGGATTACTCTGGTGGCATTGCAACGGATTTGTTCCCCCATGTTTTGCACACACTCTTTCTGGCTATCGGCGCAGAATTTCCGACGAGGGTCGTTGCCACTGGTGGCATATTCGTTCACCATGACCGAGAAGTTCCAGACACCTTTCACATGATGGCAGAATTCCCCAGCGGTCATGTTGTGGTCGTAGTTGGCTCAACTGCCAATGAGAGAGGTCTTGAAGTTATTGTTCACGGTCACAAAGCAAACATGTTTTTGGGCGGCAGTGATATTGTAATTCAGCCTGAGCGAATTTACGCTGACGAGATTGAGCCGATGAGAGTTCCCACTCAGCCTGTCCCCGATGTCCTTCGTGCCCACCATCGTAACTTCTTTGAATGCATCCGAGACCGAACGAAAGTGCCTAACTGTCCGATAGACCTTGCCTACAAAGTCATGGTGGCTGTCGGGTTGGCAGAACTTTCCTACCGAGAGGGCAAGATGAAAATCTTTGACCCACAAAAACAGGAAATCGTAGTATGAGGCTGTCATTCTTTACTCATGCCGACCAAAAGTTGAAATTGATAGCACGATGATAACTTAGCGTCAAAGAATTTTGTGAGCCAGAAAGGTGCGACAAACTTTTCCTTGAGGTGAACTTTATGATACGGGTCGTCGTCATTGACAACTACGACAGTTTCACCTATAACCTTGTGCAATATCTTGGCGAATTAGGAGCGGAAGTTCTTGTCTTCCGAAATGATGCAATTTCACCAGAACAAATCACCGATTTTGAGCCAACTCACATAGTCATCTCCCCTGGTCCTTGCACTCCAAATGAGGCTGGTATCTCCATTGATGTTGTCCGCATGTATGCTGGCAAGTTGCCAATTTTGGGTGTTTGCTTGGGACACCAAGCGATAGGTCAAGCCTTTGGTGGGCGAATTGTCCGAGCGAAAAAACTTATGCACGGCAAAACTTCTAACATCCGTCATGACGCAAAAACAATTTTTACCGACCTGCCAAATCCTTTTGAAGCGACAAGGTATCATTCGCTTGTCATTGAAAGGGAAAGTTTGCCTGAATGCTTTGAGATTAGCGCTGTTAGCGAAGACGATGAGGAAATTATGGGCATTCGTCACAAGGATTTCCCGACTGAAGTTGCCCTTGAAGGTGTCCAATTCCACCCCGAGTCAATCTTAACGAAGGTCGGCAAAGACTTACTGCTCAATTTTCTTTCCCGATGCTCTCGTTTTAGATAAGTTTTTATGACTGCTTTCTGCCTCAAAGTTTGTCGGAATTTGATTGCCCACACTACACTACTTTACTTCGCTTCAACCTAACATGCTTGAAGAGTTTTAGGCTAATCTTGACGAAGTTATGAATTGAAGCAAACAACTACAAGTCACAAATGGCATCTGCCAACAAACTTTTGAAAAGCAAAAATTTTCGGTGCGTGACAAACTTTGAAGTGCAATTTGTCAGTTGCCTGAAGGCAAATTGGAAAATTGCCTTTGCGGAGGTGGAAGAAAAAATGGCAGAAGAGCGCCGAGAGAGTGGGCTTCATGAACTGGCGACAGCATTGCAAGTGATGTTCTCGCAACCATTGTTGGCAGCGATGATGTTTCTGCAGTATGCCATTTGGGGCGCTTGGGAGCCACCATTGTCGGGCATCCTCGTTGAGAAACTCGGATTCACAGGATTTGGGCTCGCTCTAATTTACAATGCCCTTCCCATCATGAACTTACTTGCTCCCTTCACTGCAGGTCAAGTTGCTGACCGATTACTTCCCGCTCAAACTGCTCTTGGAACATTCCATATCCTCGGCGGTATCGTTATGCTAATTTTGTCAACACAGAAGCAACTGGAGACCATGTTGCCTTTGATGCTGATTTATGCTCTTTTCTACGCTCCCACATTGGCGCTTACCAACTCAATTGCTTTTCAGCACTTGCGTGACCCACAAAGGCAGTTTGGTCCTATCAGGGTTTGGGGAACGATAGGCTGGATCGTTGCAGGTTGGATTTTAAGCCTCTTCCGTTCCGCCTTTGGCTCGGCAGATTGGGCTATCATTGATGTTTTCGTGCTTGCTGGCGTTTTTTCAATCTCAATGGGATTAATTTCTTTCGCCTTGCCTCACACACCACCAGCGAAAGAAGCGGCAGACCCTTTGGCTTTCCGAGAAGCGCTCGTTTTGCTCAAAGACCGAAACTACTTGACTTTCTTCATCATTGCCTTCATCGTTGCGACCGAATTGCGACTTTACTACATGCTGACTTTCCCATTCCTTCAAGAGGCTGGTCGTGTCGTGGGCATCACTGAGAAATCCCTTCCCGCTTGGATGACTATTGCCCAAATTGCTGAAATCTTCACCATCACTTTCCTATTACCTTACGCTTTGCCGAGGTGGGGTGTTAGAAACTCGCTTTTGGTTGGGATTGTCGCATGGCCGGCTCGCTACATTATTTTCGCTATCACTTGGGCTGGCTATCAAACAGCGCCTTGGCTCGTTTGGCTTTCCATAGCAGCCCTTGCCCTTCACGGCTTCTGTTATGTTTTCTTCTTCGTTGTCGCCTTCATTTACACTGACATGGTTGCGCCAAGGGATATTCGTTCATCGGCACAAGCCCTCATCAACTTTGCTGTGCTCGGTGTCGGCTTGTTGATTGGTGGCTTCTTCGCTGGTTTTTTGAAGGACATTTTCACCACTGATGCTCAAACCAACTACACATGGATTTTCGCCATCCCAGCGATAATCACTCTCGTTTGCGCCGTCTTCTTCGCAGCCCTGTTCCGAGAAGAAAGACAATAGATGCTCTCGCTTTTTACTCAAAAGTTTGTTTTAATGGTGAACTGAAAGGCATAGGGCTGGGAAAGCAGCAATAAGTTCAGACTGTTTGATGCTTCAACCAATTTAGAACTTCGTGCCAATTAACGATGTCTTGACTGCCTTGAACGATTACTTCTTTAACAAGTCGTTCCATCAACCTTGGGTAGTTGGCTTGAAAGACTACAAAACCATTAGGCAACCACCTCTGAAACCTTTCTGCCAGCAAAGCAAATAAACGAGCTTGCTCTTTTGTTTGGTCGTTGCGTGCTCGTGTTGCTTTTTGCTTCCATTCCTCGGGACGAGTGATAGTGTATGGCACTTCGACAGCAAATTGAAATTGCAATTTGCGACGAGCGAAACGACCACTTTCTCTTGCTTCTGATCGGTAAGTCTCTTTTTTGACTTGAAAGGCAACCTTAATTTCGCCTGCTGTTACTAATGCATCAATGCCTTGCATGTCCAATTCAGCCGACGCTTCCAAGGGCAGTTGGCAATATGCAAGCCAAGAATATGCGAAATGAAACTGTGTGAGCACTGAGATAAGTGTTCTGTAAATGCGGGCTTTGAAGCCCAAGTAGACAAACTCATAAGAACAACCCCAAAAATACTTGCGGATGAAAGCATCCAATGGCTTAAGATGCTCCGTCCACCATTTGCGGAAAAACTCTTCGTAGTTTGGGAATTCGGCTGTTTGTGACCGCCAATAATTGGTGTAAATTGCAGGCAATGGGTTGAGGTCTTTGGGTAAATCTTGCTCTACTGTCTTCACAGGCACCAATTCTTTGCGGTAATGTTCCAAAGGGATGGTTTCTAAAAACGCTTCAAATCGTTCCAGCATTCCCCTTGCGTCCATTTTAGTCACCTCTCTCCACCTCTAACGGCAATATTGGCATCTTACTATTTGCTGTCAAATCCTGTGGAATTGGCACTCGCTTTAGCATTGTCAAAGTCAAATGAGGCACAAAATCTCGGTAAAGGCAACGAACATACTCCTGAACTGGTTTGCTATTGAGATAGCGGACAATGGCATGTAAATCAAGTCCATGAACTTTTGGGATGAGATGAAACTCTTCACGCCAAGGGTAGCATCTTTCGTCCACTGCTGTAACAACTTTTGTGCCTTTCGTGTGACCAACAACGATGTGAGGGAAACCGTAAAAAAATCTCAAAGTTGGTGCTGCTTCTTTTGGCATCCAGAAGCCAGAATAGCAATGCTCGTAGTCAATCCAGCCTGTCTTCAAGTTGCGACCTGTCAAAACAGGGACAAGCCCACTTTGTGGCTTTGTGCTCACTTGCGGGTGAGAGCGAATTTCGGGACTGCGGGCAGCGAAGTGAATTTCAAATAAACGCTCAAGGTGGATGCCACTTTGCTCAAAGGACAGTGCTTGAGGCGTTTCAAAGCGAATCAATTCGCCCTTGTAATTAGGCTTGCTAACAACAAGGCTTCTGCCGTCGTAAAGGCTCATACCCTTGCCGCCTTTTTCAAGCACCATTACAACACAAGAGACATTGCGGCGTGGAAACACTTTACCGACATAGTAGACAGATAAGCAACCAGAGTTCGCCAAAAAGACTCGCAATTTCGCAAAGTCATCTAAAACCAGCCAACTTGCTGGCACGACGAAAACCAGTTTGCCGCCGGGCTTGAGCAAGTTAACTGAATGCTCAATGAACGCTCCGTAGATGTTGAACTTACCATGCCAAGTCCGAAAGATCCGTTTGTAAATGGCTTTGCGTTCTTTTAGTATGTGGATGGGGTAGTGAGATGCATCACCAATGATGCCATATGGTGGATTGCCAATAATGATGTCAAAGCGCTCGTTAGGTTGCCACAAAAGGAAGTCGCCCTCAAGGACGGTCGCAAATGGCAAACGAACTTTTGAGCGGATAATGGCTTTTGGGTCAATGTCTATTCCAACAAACTCGTGTTGAAAACCATAACACTCAGCGAATGCTTCCAAAAACGGACAATCTCCGCAAGCAGGTTCCAACACAAAGCAATGTTTTTTGGGTGGCGCTGCCAAAGCCACCATGAACTTCACCAAATCAATCGGTGTTGGCACAACCCCTAATGCTCTGTCAAGCCTTGAACTCGTTTCCATGACAGGTCACCATGAAGGTTGACTTGATGTTTTTGAAAAGCAAGTGAAGCCTGAATGTTAGCCTTTCCAAGCAGCGTTTCAAATGCCTCAAGATGCGAATTTTCGGTTTGGAGACAAATAAAATAACCCAACACCAAACGCTTTTTCACTCGCCATGTAGTTGCAAAATTTCGCCTTTAAGGTCGTCATCAATTTTGACAGTGACAGCGTTGGGTTCGTGCCAAATTTTGGCTCGTTCCAAAACTCGCCACTTGCTATTTCGCCACTCACCAACTTCAGCAGTTTTGAATTTGATAGCGTTTGGGCGACGATAAATTGTCACTGTCGTCGCTTCTGTCGGAAAAAGCCACAGTTGGTTCGCTTCTCGCAAATCGGCTTCCCCTTCGGCAAACAATGCAAAATGACCTTTGCCTTCGGCTATAAGTTCACCATTGACGAAAATT
>JANXCD010000108.1 GCA_025060305.1 Armatimonadota bacterium
TCGGCAAGCGGACTGCAGCCCCTGTTCCCGATGCTGTTTATCACGGTAGCGTGTGGAGCTGTTTCAGGATTCCACTCGCTGGTGGCGTCGGGAACCACCTCCAAACAGATAGCGCGTGAGAGCCATGCGCAGCCTGTCGCCTACGGTGGGATGTTGACGGAAGGTTTGTTAGCGACTTTGGCGCTTTTAGGTGTGGCTGCTGGTTTCACTGCTGTTGAATGGTCGCAAAATTATGCTGACTGGAAAATCGCTGGAGCGAAAGCCCTGTCCAATTTCGTTCACGGTTCTGGCACTATCATTGCCCAAACGGGAGTCCCACATCATCTTGCGAAAGTCTTTATCGCAACAGTGGCTGTCGGTTTCGCCTTGACAACTTTGGACAGCGCCACGAGATTGATACGCTACAACATTCAAGAACTTGCATCAGCCATCAGGTTTGAGCCGATACGAAATCCATACATCGCCACAGGGATTGCCGTTTTTCTCATAGGCTTTTTCGCTTTGATGAAACTTCCTGACCCAGCCACAGGTCAATTGAAACCTGCTGGTGCCATTTTGTGGTCACTATTTGGGACATCAAACCAACTGCTTGCTGGTTTAGCGCTTTTAGTCGTCAGTTTGTTCCTTCGCTCGTTGGGCAGACCGACAATTTTCACGGTAGCACCTATGGCTTTCATGTTGGTCGTGACGATTTCAGCACTTTTGCTCAGCATTCGCAACTTTTTCCTTCAGAGCAATTGGTTTTTGTTTGCTTTCTCTTGTCTCATCCTTGCCCTTGCCCTTTGGCTACTCGTTGAGGCTGGAAACTCGTTGCGACGGAAACTTGCAATTGTTCAATAGCGATGACCTAAACTTGCAAGACTGCTCCGCTCTTCCTTTGCTGAACCCCAAAATGCACCTTTAGAAGCAAACGAAAGTTGAATTTTAATGTGACTTTGAAGAATTTGTGGGAAAGCCTAAAATGGTTGCATGCTTGCTGTAAAGCACGAAGGTTAGAGCAAGATGAACCAAACTTAGCAAAAAGCCTCTTAAGGCTTCTATGCTAAAAGTTCACTTAGGCGTTGTAGCAATTTTCTGTATCTTGGTTTTCTGAGTTTTTCAATGGCTCTTTGCTCAATGTGTCTGACGGCCTCACCTGAAATTTTCAACATTTTGCCAATCTCATCAAGGGTGTAGGTTCTACCACCTATGAGACCGAACCTCAACTTGATTACTTCCCATTCTCTCTCTGTTAAGCATTGGGACAAAAGAGAGTGAATTTGCTCACGGGCAAAATTCCTGTAAAAAGCGTCCTCTGGTGAAACCGCGCTGAGGTCAGGCAAGATGTCTTCAAGAATGAATTCTTCCTCTTCATCAACAGGAGTATTGAGCGAGAGAGGCGGAGAGAGAAGGACATTCAATTCTTCAATTCTGTCAACAGGTAATCCTAAAGCCTCTGCTAACTCTTGGTTTGAAGGTTGACGACCCAACTCTTGAGTAAGCCTTTGAGAAGTGGCAACAAGTTGAGCCAGCGTCTCAACGAGATGGAAAGGCAAGTGAACGAACCTCATGTGCTCGGCGATGGCTCGGACGATGTATTGGCGAATCCACCAGACAGCGTAAGTGCTGAACCTGTTTCCACGCTTCCAATCAAATTTGTCAACGGCACGAATAAGACCGATACAACCTTCTTGAACTAAATCTTCCAAAGGGACGATTGATTTTTGTGCAAATTGAGAGGCGATGCTCAAAACCAACCTCAAATTGGACTCAACAATTTGCTCTCTCGCCTGAACATCGCCTTGATGCATTTTTTGGAAAAGTGAAACCTCCTCTTCAGGTGTCAAAAGCCTTGTCCACCTTAGGGACTTGAACAGAACCTGCAACGGATTTGAAAGTTCTTGATCGCTAATTTCAGATGTTGAAGTTTCTCCAACTTCTTCTCCCAAATCAAAAATTCCCTGAAGCCCTCTGTCTTCAATTTCGCTAAATTCGCTAAAGCCATTACTTTCATCTTCGTCATGCAAAATTGTGATATCTTCTTCCGTCAGCCACTCAATCAAATCTTCTAAGGGAGCACCTACTGCTTCCGCCGTAGCCTTGACATCCGTTAGGAAAACTGCTTTCATTTCCTGAGCCGTCGCCCAAAGTTCTCGCAACTCTGGAACACTGAAGGCTTCCGATGGCATAGGCATTTCAAACACCTACCTTCGTCAAGTTTTCAATGCCCTTAAGGCTTCTTGCCAAGCCTTCCAGGTTGGGTCGTCACGAGAGACCTGACCTGAAGCCAATTTGCGCAAAAGTTCATCTCTTTGGCGACGCAAAAGTTGTTCAAGTTTATAGCGTCGCAGTGTTTGAATTCTTCCTTCCAAAGCATTTTTGGCTTTCAAAAAAGACAAGTCATGAAGCAACAAACTGCTCAAAGTCTGTCGCAATTCTTCGTCACCCAGTTCCGAAACAATTTGAGTCAACTCAGCAAAATTTTCATCTTCAAGGCAGGCTTTAACAATCTGAGCCAATTCTTGGTGCTTTGAGAGCAAAAATTCGTCAGGAGAAATCACGGAAAGAATTTTGCCAGCATTTTCTCTGTCCTGAACCATTGCAGCAATGAGTTCCCTTTCCGCTTGCAAAACACCTTGAGGAATGACAGAGTTTGACATCAAAGAAGTTGTTATCGTGTCAGAGGTAACTGGCATATTAGCCCTCTGCAATTTTTGACTTTTCTGTTGGCGGAAATACTGAATGAGCGCTCTGTTGAGGGCTTGTTCAAGCAAACCGATTTTCTCTGGTTGATTTCCGCTCCACTCTTTTGCGAGAAATTGCAAACAAGCCCTTTGCTCAATTGGATCAGTCAAGGAAGCCAAAAGTTTAACTGCTGCTTGAAGCCCTTCTGGAGAATCACTTGGGTAGCGTCTGACCAGCCAAGTCACTCTAAACTTTGTCAAAGATTGAGCCTGCTCAAGAAGTTCCTTAAAGCCAGTTGAGCCAAACTCCTTAACAAAACTGTCAGGGTCGCTTCCTTCAGGTAAATCAAGGAAGCGAACTTCCATATCGTTCATTCGGAACAGGTCTGCACTTCTCAAAATGGCATTTAGACCTGCAGAATCGCTATCGTAGGCAACTATGATGCGATTTGTGTAGCGTTTGAGAATTTGAATTGTGTCGGCATTAATGGCTGTTCCCATTGTTGCCACTGTGTTAGTAAAGCCTGCTTGATGCAAACTGATAGCGTCCATGTAGCCTTCAACGAGGATGACTTCACCTTTTTCACGAATTGAGTTGAGAGCCAAGTTCAATCCATAAAGGACTTTTCGCTTTTGAAAGATTGGGGTTTCAGGTGTGTTGAGATACTTTGGCTCTCCATCGCCCAAAATTCGCCCACCAAAACCTATCGGTTCACCTTGAGAGTTGAAAATGGGGAAAATGAGCCTATCACGAAACCTGTCAATAACTTCAGAACTATCACGAACCCTTTGAACCAACCCAGCCTGAAGAAATTCGCTAACTTGAAAAGCAGAATCTTCGGCTGCTTTTGCTAATGCGTCCCAAGAAGCAGGAGCATAGCCCAACCGAAATAGTCTTGCGGTTGTGGTGCTAATTTGGCGCTGAAAAAGGTAAAGGCGTGCCTTTTCACCAACTTCCGAAGCCCATAAGACCCTTTCAAAAAATCCGACAGCCCACCAATTCAGTTGCAAAAGTCTTTCCTTCGTCCAATCTTCTCTTTTTGTCGCCACAGAAGGTTGCCAACGAATTCCCAATTGCCTCGCTAACTTAGCAACTGCCTCAATGAAAGTCAAACCTTCAATCCTCTGAATGAAATCAATCACATCGCCACCTGAACCACATCCAAAGCAGTGCCACAAGCCTTTTTCTGGGCTGACGAAGAAGGAAGGATTTTTATCTTGGTGGAAGGGACAAAGGGCTTTGTAGTTTTTGCCAGCAGGTAAAAGCCGAATATAAGCCCCGACAACCTCAACGATATTCGCTTGCTCTCTGATGAGGCGGACAATGTTTGTTTCCGACATGGGCTATGCCGCCTCCGCTAAGGTTTTTTCAAAAACTTTAACGCAAAAAGGAAACACGCTTGGGCATGAAGATAAAAATGCGAACAACTTTGTTCTCAAGGAAGGTAAATTCAATGTTGCTGCTTTTATGGTAACGGAAAATCATGTTGCGTGTGGGAAAGTTAGCGACTTGAAGTGTGAAAGGATTGTAGTAAACAATTTCATCAGGTTGACCGTATCTCAAAAGAACTCGTTGCAAGTCATCACCAAGTTTGATTGACCTAAAGGGATCGCCTTTGGCTGTTTTAGCCCCATCATATCGTCTCCCAGCAACGGTAATTGCTGCCACTCGCATTTGGTTTTGCCCACCTTCACCAACTAACTCCATCATGAAGTTCAAATGAGCGCCTTGTTTGCGATAAACGAAGTAGATTTTGTCAGACTCAAGAACAACGAAAGGCGGAATAACCCATGGCAGTTCCTCTGGGCGAGGTAAAGTCGGAATAACTCCACCAGCGGCTCCAGGGCTTGTTCCAGAAATCGTCGGTCCAAGCCCAAACATCCCACCCGTTTCACCAGTAGGAAGTCCACCAGGAGTCATCAGTCCTCCAGGTAAACTTGGCATGCCAGGTCGTGCCATAGGTGATCCAGCCAATTGAGCCATTCCACCAACTCCCGCCATGACACTCGGCAAAGTTGGCTGACCACCAAAGCCACTGCTCATCCCAAAAGGTACGCCAGAAGGTGTAGGACCGCCTGGCATCATCGGTCCGCCTGGCATCATCTGACCTGCTGGTTGAGAGGCGGGAACAGTTTTTCCAATGATATAGTCGGGCATACCGTAAATGGCGAACAAACATTTGGTGTCAAGTTTTCCCTCGCTATCATATTCAATGAAAGGTGCCCATAAATGGACGCCTGCCAATTTTTCTTCTATTCCTCTTTGAGTAACTGCCACTGTGCCTGCGATTACGAGAACTAACAAAGCTAGCCCTGTCCTCTTGACATCCATAAACATCATCTTTCACCTCCTTGTTCAACGAATTTCAATTCGTTCAGGCAAGAAGATGAAGATTCGTTTGACTTTATTGTTGACGATGAGGAACTCAATGTTACTGTTTTCATGATAGATCATTGAAATCATGTTGTGTATGGCGACTTCAGTTGCTTGGATAGTTTGCATTTGACCGATAAGAATTGCCTGATCAGGAGGACCGTAACGAAGCAAAACACGCTGCAAGTCATCGCCTAACTCAATTGACCTAAAGGGATCACCCAATGCGGTTTTGGCATAAGGGAATTTTTCGCCAGCAACGGCAATTGCTATGACTATGCCGTTTTGCTCAAGGAAACTGAGTGCTGCTTGCCCACGCTTGTAAATCCAAAGTCTTTGATCTTTTTGTTTCGGTGGAATGAAAACAGGCATTGCCCATGTATATTCACTTGGGACAGGAACGGTTACGCCAGCAGTTCCAGTTAACCCTGGCGTTGGTGTGACACCGCTTGGCGCATCATAACCTAAAGGAGGCATTCCACCAGCAGAGGGTGCTCCCATCACGGGCGCACCAGGTGTTCTGCCATAACCCATCATCGTTGGCTGCCCCCCTAATCCGCTACCCATTCCAAAGGGAGCGCCAGGTGCTGTCGGTCTACCAGGCGCCATCGGAGCGCCAGGCATCATTGGAGCACCAGGCATCATCGGAGCACCGGGCGTAGGAGTTGTTTGAGTTGAAATTTGAGAAGGTTCAATGATGATGTCAGGGATTCCCCAAACCCTTAACAAACATGTTGGCTTCAAATTGCCGTTCTCGTCTTTGTCAATCACTGGTGAACCTAACCTTATACCTGCCAATTGAATTTCCAATCTCCTTTGCCTTTGAGCAAAGCCAAAGAGTGCAACGCTCAAAACTGCCATCATCGCTATCAACAACGATTTTTGATACTTCTTTCCTTTCATTTTTTTCGCCTCCCAATTTTTCGTTCGGCTGCCTTCAAGTTTAGCAAAGATAGTGACTTTGTAAAGACAGCGTGTCAAAATTTATGTCCGACAATTTCAGCAGCAGGAGGGATGTTCATGCCTTTGCGGTTGACAAGAAACGGCTACGAACGACTTCAAAAGGAACTTGAGCAACTTTACCAAAGGCGAATTCAACTTGTTGAAGAAGTTCGTGAAACAGGTGCTGAAGGCGACTTGAGCGAAAATGCTGGTCTTGATGCTGCTAAGCGTTCACTCGCTTTAGTTGAAGCGAGAATTAAACAACTTGAGCAACAAATTGCCGATGCTGAGATAATTGAGCAAAATGGCGAACCTGAAGAAGTTGATGTTGGCGTCATAGTGACTTTGGAAGACCTTGATAGTGGCGAAATTGTCCGC
>JANXCD010000109.1 GCA_025060305.1 Armatimonadota bacterium
AAGCAAAGAAGCCAGCAAGTAAATTTGAGTTGCTTGGCGAACTTCTGAATCAGCACCCATTGCGCTCCAAACCAAATCCCTGAGAAACCAAATTGTCAAGGCTAAGATGCCGAAAAAGAGCGATTGTTGGGCAGAAGCGAGCATTACTGCTTTTGCGCCCTTTTTGTCGCCTGCTCCCCACTTTTGGGCTGCAAGGGTTGTGGCACTTACGGTAACGAGTGTCGTCAAAGTTGAAAGCAGCCATGAAATTTCGCCGACCAAACCTATTGCAGCAGTCTCAACTTTGCCTAATTTCCCGACAAAATAAACTTCACCGAGCCAGCCTGCAGTTTGAACGATTTGCATCAAAAGTGCAGGAAAAGCAAGCAAGAAAAGCACAGGTTTCAAATCGTCACCAACTGCTATTGCACTTGCTTTACTATCCATGTTGCTGCTCACCTTTTCAGAAAAGTGATTTATGGCGAACTTGACAACAGCGTTATGCTTTGAGCATCGTGTGTTGCAAATTAGGTGAAGACTTTCCTTCTTCGGATGTTGGGTTTAGCACTTTCTCAATATTGTCCCGCTTCCTTTGCTACCTCGTAAGCGAAAACCACCTCGTCAATAGGCGTTCCAGGCTGAACCATGTGAGATGTGCAAAAGATGAAACCGCCACCTGACTTGAGAGTTTTCATCACTTTTTTAACTTCTTCGCCAAGTTTTTCCCTGCTAAGTCCACGACCCAAAACTGTTCTGACATCCAAGCCGCCATAAAGCGCCAACTTGCCAAAATAGTTTCGCTTGACTTCCACAGGTTTCATACCAGCAGACTCTTGGCAAGGATGAAAAACTCTTATGCCCAACTGCACAACTCCCTCAAGGACAGGTTCAATGTAACCGTCGCTGTGGAGCGAAAGCAAACCGTCACGCTTCAAAACAGCATCGCAAATGATTTTCTCGGCAGGATAGATAAGTTCCCACCAAATTCTCGGACTGAAAAGCATCGCATTGTTCATACCCCAATCATCAGAGATATGGATGACATCAACGCCGAGTTCAAGGCAATTTTCAGCATATTGCGCCGACCATTGAGCGATTCGCTCATAAAGTTGAAAGCAAAGTTCAGGGCGCTCTACCATTTCAATCAGGTTTTGTTCCAAACCGATAAAATTGTTTGCTGCTTCAAAGACGCCAAAAGTTTGGACGAAAACGGCTCGTCCTCGTCGTTCTTTATGATGTTCAATTTCTCGTTTGATCGGTTCGTAAATTGTCGTGTCATTTGGGTCATTTAGTTCTGCATCTAAGGCTGCTTCAATAGTGTAAACCCAACCGTAAGTTGCATCGTAAATTGCTCCATCTTCGTTTGGCTCAGTTTTTCGCTTTAGCGGTCCTTTTGCAGGAAATGCTTGCGTCATGTCAAGTTCCAGAAAATCGCAAAAGGCTTCAAAACTTCCAAACTTAGCCCAAATTTCATCAATGACGCCAGGCTGATTGAAAACCCAAACATAAATTGGCACTCTATCAGGTTCACAAAACTGCAACGCCGTGAAAACTCGCTCTCGTGGAAGCATAAACTTCACCTCGCTCATCGCTAAACTTTTCGGAAATGCAAAGACATGGCAAGAGCATTTAAGCCGCATCAAAATTTGCAGCAGGTGATATAAAAATGGCATTAACACAAGACCAAAGAGCGTTAGTAGAGGCGATACTGCGAACCTTGCGGGAAGAACCTGCGTTGTTGGAAGAACTGAGAAGATTGCTCGTGCCAGAAATCGTTGTCTTTTTGCCAGACTTGAAGATGATCGCCGAAAGGCAAACCGCTATTGAAGAAAGGTTGACCCGTGAGTTAAATGCTGTTTGGGATGCCATCAATGCTTTGAGGCAGGAAGTAGCCGAATTGAGAACAGAGGTCAGAGAAGTGGCAGAGCGGCAGGAGAGAATAGAGAAGCGATTGGAGCAGTTAGAACAGAGGCAAGAGAAAATGGAGCAAAGACAAGAGAAAATGGAACAGAGACTACATCGGGTTGAAACAGATGTGGGTCATCTTAAAGGCAAAATGCAAGAAATCACTTACCGCACGAATTTCCTTGACTACTTTGGCTTTTGGGTTCTTAGCGCTGGAGCCCCTCATCGGCGTCTTTGGGAAAGAGTAGATGAAGCATTGAACCAAAACTTGATCACCCTTGACGAACTTAATGAACTTTGCGATGCTGATTTGCGGTGGCTTGGAGTGCTTAGGCGAGGCAAATTTGCTGGACAGGAAGTGCTCATCGTTGCCGAATTCTCTTGGACTGTTCATTCATCAGAAGATGTAGAGCGAGCGTTAAAACGAACAGAAATTGCAGGGAAAATTGGCTTTTGGGCTGTGCCTTTAGTGGCAGGCGTTGAATGGGAAAGCCCTGAACTAAAAGCAGAGGCATTGTCTAAGGGTGTCATTTGCGTTGACGATGGGAGGGTTGAACCTTTGGATTGGGATGAATTTTTAGCAAAATGGAAAACCTAAGGGCATTTGGCAAATTATCTTCCTTTCCAAGGGGAGTAGCGGGACAAAGTGAACTTGACAAAGATAATGCAAGAGCGTTTGCCCAAAGAAGTGATTTCGTTGCTCCTTGAAATCGGCAATTTATCAACTCAGAAGGGCATGACTTCATATGTTGTTGGTGGCTTCGTTCGTGACTTGCTCTTAGGTGTGCCTACCCTTGACATTGACATCATTGTTGAAGGAGATAGTATCGCCTTTGCAAAAGAACTGGCAAAACTCTGGGAAGCAGAATTAACAATCCACGAGCGCTTTTTGACTGCAACCTTGAATTGGAAACAATTTCCCCAAACCCTCTCTGCATTAGAGCCTGCTTACACGATTGCACACTCAAAGTCTCAAAAAACTAAACACTTGAACGCTTACACGCCTATACGCTTACAAACTTTCATGCTTGCACGCATAGACATCGCTACCGCTCGCAAAGAGAGTTACCTTCAACCTGCAATTTTGCCCGAAGTTGAACCTGCGACTATCTTTGAAGATTTGCTAAGGCGTGATTTTTCCATCAATGCAATGGCTATTTGCATTTCACCTGATAGGTTTGGCGAATTAGTTGATCCAATGAAAGGGCATGAAGATTTGAAGCACGGTTTGATACGAGTTTTGCACGAGAGAAGTTTCATTGACGATCCGACAAGAATTTTCCGAGCCGTGAGATATGAGCAAAGGTTTGACTTCAAAATTGAGCGGAAAACACTAAAACTAATTTGTCAAGCACGAGACGAAAGCGTGCTGACGAAACTCACTCGTGACCGAATCAAACACGAACTTTGGAGAATTTTGCAAGAGCGAAATCCTATCAAGCCAATAGGGCGTTTGAAACAGTTGGGGATTTTGATGCTTATCGCACCAGAAATCAAAGCAACATCAAAAAGGCTTGAATGGATGAAAAGGACAAAGGATTGGCTTTGTTGGTTCGCCAAAAATTTTCCCGACAAAACCTTTGATAAGGAGTGGGCTTTAATTTTGCCTTTGCTACCCGACGAAAATTCAGTTGCATCGTTTTGCCAACGCTTCCAATTAGGCAAGGTTGAAAAAGCAAGTGGCGTTGCTTTGCTGAAAGCAAAAAAAAGACAAACACCAAAACGACCAAGCAGTTGGGTTCGTTGGCTAAACCCTTTGCCTTTGGAAGCAGCCTTAGCCCTTGCAGGGATGCGAGCCATCGTTGAAGACCAAAATTGGCAACGCTACTTTTTGCAGTGGCGCTGGGTTCGCCCTGACATAACTGGCGATGACTTGAAGGCTCAAGGAATTGTTGGCAATGCCATCGCCATTGGCTTGCAAGCAGCGTTAAAAGCGAAATTGGACAAAAATGCAAGTTTTGACAAGCAGTTAAAAGTTGCTTTGCGAAGAGCAAGGCAATTCCAAAAATTAGCCAGTGGCTGACACCGAATTTGTGAGCGCCGAATTTACTCAGTAAAAATTGTTTTGTAAGGGCAGATGAAATCTATCACAAATTTTCAGGCAGGTTCCAACTACGGAAATTGAGAGAAAGGTGAAATAGCCCCAAAGACCGCTAAACTATCTCAATTTGGATTGCGATGGCAAACTTTTGCCAGTTAAGTTTGTGAGGTGATGAAAAGATGTTTGGGCTTGAAGATTTGCTCAGACTGGCGATATGGTTGCCAGTTTTCATTTTAGCGGTTAGCGTTCACGAAGCCGCTCACGCTTGGGCTGCTTGGCGTTTGGGTGACCCAACGGCGACCGTTCAAGGCAGGCTTACACTCAATCCATTAGCGCACCTTGACCCATTAGGGACAATCATGTTCGTCATTTCAGCCTTAGCAGGAGTTGGGTTCGGTTGGGCGAAGCCTGTTCCTGTCAACCCATACAATTTGCGCAACCCAAATAGGGACTTGGCACTTGTCGCTGCTGCTGGACCTGCTTCCAATGTCCTTCAAGCCTTCTTCTGGACAGCCTTGCTTGCGTTCTTGGCATCTCTGTTTGGGATTTTCCCTGGTGCAATTCGTTACGCAATGGAGCCGATTTTTGACTTCCTTGTTAAGATTTGCTTTGCTGGAGTTTTCGTCAACTTGGGTTTGGCTGCTTTCAATATGATTCCGCTTCCGCCTCTTGACGGTAGCAGAATTTTGAGGCTGTTTTTACCAGAAAACCTTCGTTTGGGAATAGACCGACTTGAAATGACTGGGCTTGGGTTCATTTTGCTTATCGTCTTGCTTTGGCTCGGCGTCCTTTCCATCGTTTGGAAGCCAGCATTTTTGCTTGGACAATGGCTCATTGGGTTGGCGATGTGAAATTTCGGAGCGGTTAGAAGTGTGGGACGAGTGGTTTGAGGTCGGTTGGCTTTTGGCACGAAAGGTAAAAACTCGTGGCTATCTGGTCGTCAAGAAGACTGTCAAATGGGTCACCACTTTTTTCAACGATGACAGTTTAGATTACTTGCTTGTCATGGAAGATGCAGAATTGCTTTATAGAAGGTGAAGCGAAAAAATGCCCAAAATCTCTTTTTGCAAAAACGAAAAATCGCCAACAATATGGCTTTATTGGTATGAGCATCATCTTCACTGCACAACTTTCAACGCTCAAGGATGGAACGAGGTGACTGAAGATGGCTCAAAAGAAAGGTCGCATCTTGTCTGGAATGAGACCGACGGGAAGGTTACATTTGGGCAACCTTGAAGGTGCATTGAGGCAATGGGTTGCACTTCAAGAGGATTATGAATGCTTTTTTGAAATTGCTGATTGGCACGCATTGACAACTGCATGGGAAGACACAAGCCAACTAAGAGAGTTTGTCCGAGAGTTGGCGATAGATTGGCTCAGTGCGGGAATTGACCCAAACAAAAGTGTTATTTTCGTCCAATCGTGGGTTCCAGAACACGCCGAGTTGCATTTGCTCTTTTCTATGTTTGTGCCTGTTTCTTGGCTTGAATTGAACCCAACATACAAGGAATGGCTTGATGAGGGTAAAGCGCCAAATTATGGTTTGCTCGGCTACCCAGTTTTGCAGGCTGCTGACATTTTGATTTACAAAGCCGACACTGTTCCTGTAGGCAAAGACCAACTTCCGCACATAGAAATGACCCGTGAAATTGCTCGCAGATTCAATCGCCTTTACGGCGAAGTTTTCCCTGAACCTCAAGCGTTGCTTGGTGAGTTTCCTTACATCTTCGGCATTGATGGTCGCAAGATGAGCAAAAGTTACGGCAATCACATTGAACTTGCTGACCAGCCTGAAGTCGTCCGTCAAAAAGTCAGCGCCTTTTTCACTGACCCCCACAAAATTCGCCGTCACGACCCTGGTCGTCCAGAAATGTGTCCAGTTTTCGCCATGCACAACATTTACAACCGAACGGAAGTTGACGAAATCGCATTAGATTGCCGAACTGGCAAGTTGGGTTGCGTTGCTTGCAAAAAGCGACTTGCCGAAAAACTCAACGAAACCTTTGAGCCAATCAGACAACGCCGAGCCGAACTTGAACAGCATCCTTCAGAACTTGATGAAGTTTTGGTTGAAGGCTCACTCAAGGCAAGAGAAGTAGCCCAAAGAACAGTGGAAGAAGTAAGAGCAGCAATGAAAATTTGGGACTTTAAAGTCGTGAAGCAACCAATGACCAGTATTTCTTCCAAAGGCGTCAGGAAATGGTTGCAGGGCAAGTCAGATCACCGAGATTAGACTTGACAAGTGAAGACTTGATAGCAACTCACTTGCACGCTATTTGGTTGGCAAAGACAGGAGTTTCGTTAGGACAATCTGTGGACAATGTTTTGGAATTGAACGAACCTTATCCGTTGCGACCTGAGGTTGGTGAGCGACTCAACCTTTCCGACC
>JANXCD010000010.1 GCA_025060305.1 Armatimonadota bacterium
ACGAAAACGATTTTCGCAATGTGACCGTTGCCATATTTTTCGGCGAATTCTTTCGCTGGTGGCACCCAGAAAAAGGCAAGAGCAAAGGCAACCAGAATAAGCAAACCCATAGTTATGTTAATGGCGAAACTTGTCCATCTTCGCATCTTAGTTGCTCACCTTCTTCATTTTCAACAAAGTGAATTTGCAGCAATAAAAACATGCTTTGAGCATAGCAATTTCTTTTTGCTTTGGAGGGCTTGGCTTCTGAACGCAGTTCCCTTCCAGTCAGTCAGAAGCCAAAGCCTCTGAACAAACGCATTTCAAAGTTTGTCATCCTTTTTTGTCCCTTGTGTGTCAGGTTTTTTCCTTGTCAACTCAAGAATGCTTTCACTGCAAATGCTTTCTATTTAGTGCAGGCTTCAAACGACATGGGATGGTAAAATTTTAAGCGCCAACTTAAATTTAGCACTCACACAATGGAAGCATTGCTTATCACTAAAATCTTGAGCGAGAAAGGTGGTGGGAATTGTAAACGAAGAAAAGATTACTGAAGTTGCAAGGTTATGCCCTTAATCGTTTGGGACTGAGACGAACTAAAATTTGTAAACCAATTGCAATGTCGCTGTCAAAATTATCGTGCTATGGACTTTAGCATATAGTTGTCAGCGGATTTCTAAAGCCGATATTATGGACAGGTAAGCGAGTAGAAAGAGCAAGTTTACTTCTGAGCAAAAGTAACTGGTGAAAAGAATTTCTATAAAGGAGGCGAATAAGTTGAATGGATTTCATTTTCGTTCAAAGGACAGATGGATTGGCGATATGATTCCGTTTTTCTGGAATGACGAATATCACCTTTTCTATTTGCCACGAGCGCCTGAAGGGCGACATTGTTGGGGTCACATTGTCTCACGAAACTTACTTGAATGGCAAGAGTTACCCGATGCAATCGCACCGAGTAATGAACCGAATGAACCTGACGCAATCGGTTGCTGGACAGGCTCGGTTGTTGAGCACAACGGCGTCTTTCATTGCTTCTATACTGGCTTCAACCCACAAAACCGTTACCCGCAAACAATTTGCCATGCTGTTTCTGATGACTTAATTCATTGGTGCAAAGATGAAGCAAACCCAATTCTCGTTCCCGATGAACGCTGGTATGAGCCACAGGATTGGCGTGACCCGTTTGTGTTTTTCAACTCAGAAGTGGGCGAGTTTTGGATGCTCATTTGTGCCAGAGATAAAAGAGTTGCTTTTGAACGGCGTGGCTGTGTCGCTTTGGCAACTTCCCCTGATTTGCAAAACTGGCAAGTCCATGAGCCTCTTTGGTCTGGAAGTGTCTGCTGGGCTGCTGAGTGCCCAGACATGTTCAAACTTGGCAATCGTTGGTATCTTATTTATAGTCATGGTGTAACCCGTTATCGGTGGATTGCTGATTGGAACACAGGACAAGGGACATGGGACAAGTCGGTAAACCGATTGAGCATTTGGAATGCTTCCTTCCCTGACACTTTTGACACTGAGTTCGTAGCGGCAGCGAAAACGCTTTTTGATGGCAAAAGGCAAATTTTGTTTGGATGGATCTGGACGCTTGAAGGAGATAGCGATTTTGGTGCTCGTCAGTGGGGGGGGCACATGGCTTTGCCAAGAGAGTTAGTGCCTCAACCTGATGGAAGCCTTGCAGTTAAGTTGCCTGAAGAGTTTGAAAACTGGCAAAAAGAAAATGCAAATTCTTTGAATTTTCAAAGTTGCGAAACTCTTTGCGGGAGTTGGCAACTTGCTGACGATTCTGTAACAGCAAATTCGCTGAATGGGGTTTCGGTTTTGCGTTGTGATGTCCCAGATGACTTTTTCTTGAGCGCAAAAGTCATTCCAAAAGGCGAAGCAGTTGAGTTTGGTTTCCTTTTGCGCATGGGCGATGGTAAAGGTCACAAAATCGTTGTTGACAAAAACCGAGTTGCTTTGATGCATTGGTCATCTTGGGGCGATGTTGAACCAAGACTTTCTCGCCCGATAAGTTGGCGTGAAGGCGAACTGGTCAAAATTCAATTGATCGTTCACGGCTCAATCGCAGAAATTTTCGTTGGCGATAAAGTTTCCCTTGCAAGTCGCATTTACGAACCCAAACGAGGTTGGCTTGGATTTTACGCTGCAAATGGTGAAGTCAGTTTTCTAAACGCAAAAATTTCTCCATTGAGCGAAAACTTTAACTCGTGAAGTTCCCATCGCCTTTTTCGCCTTAGTAAATTGACGAGTTTTTAAGTGCCGTCTTTAGACTGCGGAATTTTTTCGCCAAATAAATTCGGCGCTTATAAATTCGTCATCAACCACTGGCTAAAGCCAGTGGCATGTGTAACCGGGCACTAACAAAATTTGTAGTAAAGAGTGAAACTTTTTGTGAAACCGTAGATGGATTTTGTTCTTTCTGCAAAAGGCAAAGTTTTTACTTCGCAGCGTTAAAGCATATCCAAAAAATTGCGGGCAGTTTCCTCTGGCTTGCAAGATAACTGGCAAATTTCGTTTGTTGTCTAAACTCTTCTTCTGAGGGGTCTCTCATGGTATCTTTCTTCAGCCCAGACATCGCCACGCATGTGATAGCCTCGCTCTTCCCAAAAGCCTGGTTGGTCTTCTGCCATGAATTCAAAGGCGCTGACCCATTTAGCACTCTTCCATCCATATCTGCTTGGGACAAGCAACCTAAGAGGGTAGCCATGTTCAGGCGGAAGCAATTCTCCATTGATTGCCCAAACCAACATGCCTTCTTTAAGCAAAACTTGCAAATCCAAATTGGTTGTATAGCCGTCGTAGCAATGAACCATGACAAATTTGGCTTCAGGTTTAGGCTTAACAATAGCGACTACATCACGAACCCAGACTCCTTCCCAGACATCACCTAACCTGCTCCAGCCTGTTACGCAATGAAAATCCGCTTCTCGTAGTGCGACGGGAAGCGAACGGATTTGCTCGTATGTTAACTCAACTTCACGCTCAACAAGTCCAAATAACTTTAGTCGCCAATTGGCTATGTCAATTTGTGGCGTGTTGCCGATGGAAAGGACAGGGAAAGTTTTGACGACCCTCTGTCTTGGCGGAATGCGCTCCTGTTCGTTCATTGACCTTTCACCTCTTGCTGGCAATAAATTTTCAAACCGAAATGCTTGCTAACAAAATTTAGCACTCTCAGTTCGTAAGAAAAATTGATTAGGCTACAATAACTTTGAAATCATTACAAACCTTTGCAAACTAAATTTAACTGCGTAACTTCTAAACCTTTTGGGCAGAGAGTAGCCAACCGATTGAAGACCTGAAACCTTTAGTGTAGAGTCGGGAAAAGTATTGACATAATTTTTTCTCCTTTGTCAAAATTCATAATCGGCTTAATTTAACTGTAACTCTAAAATCGCTTCCTTTTTTCATACATATCATTCGTTAAATTGTTTTCTTCCGAAACTTGCTTTAACATTACCTACTGAGGAGGGGTAAAGGCTATGAAAGTTAAGCCGAGGTTAGGAGAATTGCTTGTTAGCGCAAAAGTTATAACTCCAGAACAACTTGAGATTGCTCTTGAAGAGCAGAAAATTTTGAATCGCCCGCTTGGGACTGTTCTTTATGAACTCGGATTTGTTAAAGATGAGGAAACCGTCATTGACCTCCTTAGCCGTTACTACGGCGTGCGCAAAGTTGACTTGGCGAAATTCCCTATAGAAGTTGAAGTCGTCAAATTACTCATGCCTGAAATAGCTAGGAAGCACAATGTCATGCTGATAGGCAGACATGGCAATAAACTCGTTTTAGCGATGGCAGACCCTGGAAACATTGTTGCCATAGACGATGTTCGTTCAGCTACAGGAATGGATGTTGAACCAGTCGTAGTCTCATACTCTGTTTTGTCCCAACTCATTTCACGATACTATCCATTAGGTGGCGAGTTAGCAACCATAGCAACGGAAAGAATTGAAACTCTTACCGAAGCGCCAGTTATAAATTTGACCGAAGAGGCGAAGGCAGCACCAACAGTTACACTTCTCAACAATTTGCTTTTAAGGGCAGTTGAAAGAAATGCAAGTGACATCCATGTTGAGCCACAGAAGGATAAAGTGGCAATTAGAATGCGAATTGACGGTGTGTTGCACACGGTGATGGAATTGCCTAAAGGGATAGAGGCACCGCTCGTCGGGAGGATAAAAGTTCTTTCCCAGATGAATGTGGCTGAGAGGCGTTTACCACAGGACGGGCACTTTAGGTTTATGATGAAGAACAAGGAATACAATGTGCGTGTGGCGACTTCTCCGACAGCGCACGGTGAGAAGGCTGTCTTGCGTTTTATTCGTCCAGAAGATGAATTGTTATCCCTTGAAACATTGGGCATGACACAACAGCAACTTAGAATCTATTTGAACTTGCTTCGCCAATCGCATGGCATTATTCTTGTTGTCGGACCGACTGGCAGTGGTAAAACGACAACACTTTATGCAAGTATCATGCAGTTAAAAGATGGCAGGAAGAATATCGTCACTCTTGAGGACCCAATTGAACAGGAGATATCAGATATAACTCAAATTCAAATGCGACAAGAGATAGGTTTGACTTTCGCATCAGCTTTAAGGAGTGTGCTCAGGCAAGACCCAGACATAATTCTTGTGGGTGAAATAAGGGATACCGAGACCGCCGAACTTGCTGTAAGAGCAGCTATGACAGGTCATTTGGTTTTATCAACACTTCACGCAAACACTGCCGCAGGGGCTATCCCGAGAATGAGGGATTTGGGAGTTCCTTCCTTCTTGCTTGCATCGTCACTTATCGGTGTTATTTCGCAACGACTTGTCAGGCTGAATTGTCCACATTGCTCGCAGCCATACACGCCCCAAGAGATAGAACTCAAAGTGTTAGGATTAACGCTAACAGAAGCGAGCAAATTCAATTTCATGCGTGGGCAGGGATGCGGTTATTGTGACATGACTGGCTACTTCGGCAGGACTGGTGTTTTTGAGATATTGCCTGTATCTTCAACTATAAGGACGCTAATAATGAAAGACGCTCCTGAAGAAGAAATTGAAACTGCTGGATTGGACGAAGGTATGATTACACTCCGTGAAAGTTGTCTTAAGTTGCTTGCTGAGGGGAGGACAACAATTGAGGAAATTTTCGCCGCTGCAGTTACTCCTGATGAGGAAATAGAAAGGTGCAAGCATTGTGGTTACCCAACTGAAAAAGATTTCATCTACTGCCCGAAGTGTCATTTGCAACTTGTAAAGATTTGCCCACAATGTAAGCGCAGGCTGAATGTTGAATGGGAGATGTGCCCTTATTGCGGTAGTGGCGTTGAGCCAATCCACGAACGGCTTTACAAGGAGGTGAGCAAGAGATTAGAACATCTTGACAGGCTTTACAAAATTGGGATTGCTGTCACTTCAGAAGTTGACATCAACTCTATCCTCAAAACGGTTATGAATGCTGCCATAAGCATGATGGAAGCAGACGGTGGGTCAATTATGTTGCTTGATGAAAGCACAGAAACTTTGCGCATAGCAATACATCATGGGCTTGATGAAGAAATTGCAGCTACAACAAGATTGAGACTTGGTGAAAGTATTGCTGGGAAGGTAGTGAAGGAGGGAAGGGCTATCATTATCACTCCAACGAAAACTGACCCAGACATAAAAGGTTTGCTTTATTGTGACCGAGTTGTTTCATCAGTAGTTGTGCCTTTGCAAACTCGTGGGAAAATCTTAGGTGTTTTATGCGTGAACAGCCAGTCAAGAGACAGAATCTTTGACGAAGAAGATTTGAAACTTACGGTAGCCCTTGCAAGTTACGCAGCAATTGCCATTGAGAATTCAAAACTTCATGCTCTTTCAAGCCGAGAACACTTTGAGAGAATTATGGCATCAATAGTTTCACAAAATGAGCAACGCCTCATCGGTAGGCATGGGCATGCGCTGAGGGTCTCCTATCTTTGCAAGAAGTTACTTGCTGAAATCGGATATGAAGCTTCATACGCAGACCGCTTCGGTGTTGCTGTTCTTGCACACGAGGTAGGCTTGACAGCCGTTCCAGATGCTGTCCTCAACAAACAGGGCAGACTTACAAATACCGAAAGGCAATTGATCAAGCAATTCCCGATCTACTCCGAACAGTTCATAAGGTGTATACCCCAATTGGGCGAGTTTGCGTCAGCCATCAGGCACCACACTGAAAGGCTTGATGGAAGTGGATACCCTGACGGGCTTGTGGGTTGGCAGATACCGAAATTGGCTAAGGTCTTGGCAGTATGCGATGTTTACGATGCCCTTACATCTTTGCGACCCCACAGACCAGCCTTTAGCCATAGTGAGGCATTATCACAAATTCAAGAGCAAGCAGGTAAGCAATTTGATTCAGAAGTTGTAAGCGCATTTGTCACCATGGTAGAAAAACACCCCGATTGGAAGCAGGCTCAATTGAATTCAATCTTGTCACTTCAATGATACGAAATAATATGAGCAGAAATTTGTTGCAAACCCTTTGGAGCGAAGAAACCGATAACTTGGGTTAAAACTCTTTGGGTCAAAAATTTCGGTATTCTTTATTCACGCCCATAACGGTTTTCTCCATACAACCGATTTAGGTGCGCAAGTTTTTATAGGTGTTGCGAATTTTTTAGGTTTATCGGCACTCCAATTGCGTAAGCCCCATTTGAACGAATGAGGAAGGATGGATTTCGCAACACAGACTTTGATAGGCATCGTTAAACTTATATGCGCAAAACAGTGAGGTTAATAGCGGAGGCGAAGAAATATGTCTTTCCCCTTTCGCAAAGTTCACATGATTGGAATTGGCGGTGCTGGAATGAGCGCAATCGCTTTGGCTCTGCTTGCTGAAGGTGTAAGCGTTACTGGCTCGGATTTGGAACTTTCAACTTATGCTGAAAGGGTTTGCCAAACAGGAGGTAAAGTTTTCATTGGACACAATTCTGCTAATGTTGGTGACGCTGAAGCAGTGATAGTCAGCAGTGCGATACCAAAAGAAAACCCAGAATTGCTTGAGGCTAAAAGGCGCAGTTTACCCCTTTTGCACCGAGCCGATGCCCTTGCTTTGCTGATGGAAGACAAATGGTCTGTTGCGGTTGCTGGCACTCACGGTAAAAGCACAACAACCGCAATGATTGGGCACATACTCGCTCAAATTGGTTACGACCCGACGGTCCTCGTGGGCGCTGATGTTGTCAACTTTGGAAGCAATTGTCGGGTTGGTTCAAGTAATTGGTTTGTTACCGAAGCAGATGAATCGGACGGCTCATTTTTGAAACTCTCCCCTACCCACATCGTCATCACCAACATTGAACTTGACCATCCAGACTACTACTCCGATGAAAACGAATTTGCAAACGCCTTTTTGCAATTTGCTGAAAGGCTGAATGAAGATGGTTTGTTAGTTGTAAATGCTGATTGTCCGAGAGCATCTAAGTTGCCCTTTCAGTTGAGCCGACCAGTTTGGTGGATGAGTTTTGGGCTGCAAAATGAAGCGGACTACCAAGCAAAAGGGATAAGGAAATTGCCTGACGGTTCTTGGACCTTTCAAGTTCAAAGGCGACCAAAGGTGATGGGTGAAGTGAAGTTAAAAGTTCCTGGTGAGCACAATGTAGCCAATGCGATGGCTGCTTTGGTTTTGTGTCATGAAATTTTGGAAGTGCCCTTTCACTTACTCTCTGAAACCATTTCAACCTTCAGAGGCGTCAAGCGAAGGTTTGAAATCGTCGGTCAAGTTGGTGGCGTAACCGTAGTTGACGACTACGCTCACCATCCAACAGAGATAATGGCTTTGCTCAAAACGGCAAGGTCGGTCTTTGAAGGTCGCATTTGGGTAATCTTTCAGCCTCACAGGTTCAGCAGAACAGCAAAACTTTGGCGGGATTTCGGCAAAGCCTTCAAAGATGCCGATGGCGTTTGGGTGACAGAGATTTTCGCCGCCTCTGAAGAGCCAATAGAAGGAATTTCAGGAAAACTAATTGCAAAAGCAATTACAGAATTTGAGCCTAACAAATTCGTCCGATTTGAAGAGGATTGGAACACCATCGTTTCCGAAATTCAATCCATTGTCGCTCCAAAAGATGCCTTGCTTGTGGTTGGAGCAGGCGACATTTACAAAATTGCTGTAAAATTAATGACGGTATTGTCTAATGCAGCGGGAGAAGGTAGTGGGGACGAGGGTGTCAGGCATTGAAGTCGCCTTGCACCTTGCCAACTGGAGGCGAAGAAGAGGATGACAGAAACCGAACGCAAAATTTTAACAAAACTGGTCAGCGAGCCGCCAAAATTCAACGAGCCGATGAGCCGACATACAACTTTGCGTGTTGGTGGGATTGCTGATAGTATAGTATCCGTTCATTCTCTTGGCGAACTTCAAAGAGTTGTCCAGTTTGCCCTTGAACGGAGATTGCCAATTTTGGTTTTGGGAGAAGGCAGCAACTTGATTGTCAGGAATGGCGGAATACAAGGCATCGTTTTGAAATTGACTGGCGAACTAACTCAAATCAATTTTGATACCCAAGAGGTTGAAGTTGGCAGCGGAACTTATCTGCCCCACCTTCTGGTCAAAGCAGCACAAAGAGGTTTGAGTGGGCTTGAATGCTGCACTGGTATCCCAGGCACAGTAGGAGGTGCCCTTATTTCAAACGCTGGCTCAGCAGAAGAATTCATTGGAGACAGAGTCAGAAGGTTAACTATTTTGACCCATGAAGGCGAATTGAGAGTCGTTGAGCGGGACGAAATAAAGTTTGGCTATCGGCAAAGCAACTTGAAGGAATTGGGATTAGTCATTGTCAGTGTCGTTTTGGGTTTAACCTTTGATGAACCTAAAGCCATCATGGAAAGAATTCATCGCAGGTGGCGTTATCGTTGGGTAACTCAACCTGTCAATATGCCTTGTGCTGGTTGCATTTTCAAAAACCCCCCCAATGAAAGAGCAGGTCGGTTGCTTGATGCTGCTGGGCTGAAAGGGCTTCGCATTGGTGACGCTCAAGTCTCAACAATTCATGCCAATTTTATCGTCAACTTGGGCAATGCCAAAGCAAATGAAGTCCTTGAACTGGCTGAATTGATGAGGCGCACTGTGAAGGAGAAGTTTGACATCGCTTTGGAATACGAAGTGCAAATTGTCGGCAAAGACGAATAATTGCCTTTGAAGTGGAACTAACCCTTAGGTCAAATTTTTCTCAAAATCCTTCTTTGCCTTTGACTTAAGGAAAGGTGAGGGCTTGAAAATGGCACGCATCTTCGTGCTGATGGGAGGTGACGCTCCCGAGCGAGAGATTTCTTTGAAGTCGGGCAAAGCGGTAGCAAAAGCCGTCGCCCGAAAGGGGCATGAAGTTTGGGCTTTTGACCTTTCCTTTCAGCACGAAAATTCGTTGCCACCAAAATCAATCCCACCTTCTAATCCCGAGATGCTTCTTGCTTGTTCGCCTGCTACGCTTCCTCACTGGCTTTCTGCTTTGCGTCCAGATGTAGTCTTTCCGATTTTGCATGGCGGTTACGGTGAAGATGGAACTTTGCAAGCGATGTTTGAACTTTTCCGAATCCCTTATGCTTCGCCGCCACCTTTGGCTTGTCAAATTGCCATGAACAAGATTCAGTTTAAGAGGATTTTGGTTGCCGAAGGAATTTTAACTCCAGACTATTGCGTCGTTGAGCGGGAGGAGTTTGAAAGCGACTTTGAGGGAACCATTGACAAGATTGAACATTCCGTTAGTTATCCTTGTGTAGTCAAACCATCATCTCAAGGTTCAACCATTGGCACAAGCGTCATAAACCTACCAGATAGGATGGCGTTAAAGGAAGCCCTTCTTGAATCGTTCCGTTACGACCATGAGGTTTTGGTTGAGAGAAAAATTGTCGGCAAAGAAATTACCGTCGCTGTTTTGGGTAGCAAAGACAAAGCGAAGGCTTTGCCCGTGATTGAAATTGTGCCTAAAGTTAGCGACTTCTTTGACTTCACAGCAAAATACACGCCCGGCATGGCTGAACACAAATTGCCACCTTCAATCTCGCAAGAAGCACAAGAAAGGGCACAAAAAATTGCCGTCAAAATCCACAACCTGTTGGGATGCCGAGCAGTTACTCGCACTGACATGATGGTTGACAGTGATGAAAAAATTTTCGTTTTGGAGTTAAATGCCATCCCTGGCATGACAGAGGTTTCGCTTGTGCCTGAAGCAGCAAAGGCTATTGGCATAAGTTTTGAAGAGTTGATGGAAATTTTGCTTGAGGAAGCAATCCAAACGCCCTTAAGAACTTGGTGACGGAAGAATGAAAAAGGGAGCAAAAAGACTTTTGAAATTCTTACTTTTTGTTGGCTTAATCCTTTTCATCACGAAAGGGTTATGCGTCCGAAAGGTAATCTGGGAAGGCGGAGCACCTATCGCCTTTGGCAGAATGATTGAGGTCAAAGAGCGTTTAATTGGTAGACCGATTTGGCTCATTTCAAAAAAGCAAATTCAAAATTGGCTTGAGGGCGAGTTGATTGGCAAACTGGAAATTCGCCGAAAATTGCCTTGGACAGTTGTGATAGTTTCTGAACCGCCAGATTTGATGGTCGTGATTCCAAAGGGTTCAAAGGGCATCATAGTTGACCAAAAAGGTTTCAAAAAAGTTAAAGTTCCACTATTTGCAACTCATTTGCCTTTTCTCATGTTGCCTGACGATGTTCCAGTGCAAAAATGTATGGTGGCAGTAAAGCGAATTTTGGAGACGAGTTTTCATCAAGGGATTAATGTCCGTGCAATTTGGCTCAATCGGTTTGGAGAGGCTGCTGTTTACTTGCCAGAAGGTTTTTGGCTTCGCTTGGGCAATCCGAAGGCGTTGGATTTAAAGTTGAGGCTTGGCAAAATCATTTATCAAAACAAACTTTTGACACCTGATTCAGTGGCAGATTTGAGTGCTTTGAAAGTCATCGGGCTTAGGCAAGGAGAGCAAAAGCCAAGAAGGTGAAAGGAAATGCAACAGCGGACTAACGACCAAAAATTGGCGATGATTGTCGTCGGATTAACCTTAGGTTTGCTTGTGGGATTGCAGGTTAGAACTCTCGGACTCCAACGCTCTGGAATGGGTGCTTCTCGTGTTAATGTTTTGGTTGAGAGACTTTTGAGAGCACAAGATGAAATTGAAAGGCTGCGTGAAGAAGTTGACAAACTGAGACAACAAATTAGCGACTATGAGAAGGCTATGACCGAAGGAAGGGCGGCAACTCAAAGGATGGCTGCCGAATTGAACAACTTGAGGGTTCTCGCTGGTTTGACAAAAGTTCGTGGTCCTGGCGTCATTGTTTGGCTTACCGACGCACCAAAACCTAGTTTACCAGAAGACCCATCATCGGGCATTGTCCACGACACTGATTTGCTAATACTTGTCAACGAACTCAAAAACGCTGGTGCGGAAGCCATAGCCATCAACAATCAAAGGATAGTTTCAACGACAGCGATAAGGTGTGTGGGTAACTTGATAACTGTCAATGGAGTTACCATTAGCCCTCCTTACGAGGTTTCGGCAGTAGGTGACCCTAATAAGTTGAAAGAGGCATTAATGATGCCCAATGGAGTTGTTGCTCAATTAAGTGCTCTCGGCATCACTGTGAAGATTTATCAACACCAAGATGTCATCATACCCTCTTTGAGCGTGACGCCAAAGTTAGAGTTGGCTCGTCCTTCAGAAAGGTAAAATTTTTCAGGAGTGAAGAGGCATGTGGCTTGGTTTAATCGCTTTGCTTTTCGGCTTAGTTTTGGGGCTTTGGTTGCCTTCTGTTGCCGTTTTGCCTGCAAATTTGCAACAGCAATTACCCAACTATTTGGGTTTGGCTATTTTGGCTGCCATTGATGCTACCTTGGGTGCTTGGAGGGCAAACATGGAAGGAACTTACGATGTAGGCGTTTTCCTTTCTGGTTTTTTCGTCAACACAATTGCAGCAGCCTCCCTTGCATACATTGGCGACCTTTTGGGCGTCAATTTAGCATTGGCAGCCATCGTTGCCTTCGGAACACGAATCTTCAACAATTTGGCTGCCATCAGAAGAATAATGCTTCAGCGCTGGCGTCAAAAAATGAGTCGTGTAGGGTGAGGAAGGCGTGTATAGGGCAACTCCAATAGTAGTGGGTTTAGATGTCGGGACAACAAAAGTTTGCACATTAATAGCGAGAATTTTGCCAGAAGGATGGGATGTAGTCGCTTTCGCCACTGTCCCCTCTCGTGGCGTCCAAAGGGCGACTATTGTTGATTTGGAGGAGGCAACAGCAGCAATAATCAGCAGCATAGAGCGTGCAGAGCATCTTGCTGGAACAGAAATTCGCTCCACATGGGTCGGAATCACAGGTCATCACATCCGTTCTTTTACTGTTGAAGTGAATTTGAAGTTTCCCGACGAAGAAGTAAAAGTTGCCCAAGAGCATTTGGATATTTTGATGGAGAAGGCAAAGAAAAGCCAGTCTATTCCTGAAGACCATTCAATCCTGCACACCATACCTCGCAAGTTCACTATTGACGGTGTTGGCGGAATAGAACGCCCAATTGGGCTTTCAGCGAGAGAGATTAAAATGCAGGCTTTAATCATCACCGCAATGACCTCTTTCATGCGCAATTTGGCAACTTGCGTTAAAGAAGCAGGCGTAGAAGTTGAAGGTATGGTTCTTGAACCTTTAGCAGCAGGAATGGCAGTGCTTTCAAAAAGTGAAAAGGAGTTGGGAACTACTTTGCTTGACATAGGTGGCGGGACGACAGATGTTGCTGTATTTTTGGACGGTACACTCGTTGATACTTTCGCTTTGCCCGTTGGAGGCAACCATGTCACTCGTGATTTAGCAATAGGTTTGAGGACTCCTATTGATGAGGCTGAAAAATTGAAAATCGCTTATGGTTGCGCCTTACCCGAAAGAATTAGTTCTGAAGAGACTGTTGAAGTGACGGAACTTGGCAAAGGCAAACCTCGCCCAATCCCCAAAAGAGCCTTAGCAGAAATCATTGCGCCGAGAATGTGCGAACTTTTTGAACTCGCCGCTGAAAGACTGGAACGAAAAGGCTGGATGTCTTTGATGACTGGAGGGATTGTTTTGACAGGAGGAGGTTCTTTGCTTGAGGGAGTTTCCGAATTGGCTCAAAGCATTTTCAAAATGCCAGTGAGAATTGGTGAACCTTCTTTGCCGCCCAGAGCACCTCAAGATTTGAAGAGTCCAATTTATGCCACTGCGATAGGTCTGGTTCTTCACGGCATAAGTCAATACCGAGTTGCTGCCGAAACTTCAAAACCTTGGTGGCGAAAATGGGAAAACTTTCTGAAAGGTCTGAAGAGGTTATTGCATCGTTGAATTGAATGAAGGGAAGTGATAGTCGTGTCAAGCAAAGTCAAAACCATCAAATTCGCTGTTGTGCCCGCTGCTGGAGTTGGTTCAAGGCTTTTACCTTTAACAAAGGCTCAGCCCAAAGAAATGCTGGCTTTGGGTCGTAAACCTGTTCTTCACTATGTCGTTGAAGAATTGGCAGCAGCAAACATCAAAAACATTTTGCTCATCACTGGTAGGCGCAAAAGGAGCGTTGAAGATTACTTTGACGAAGATGGCGACCTTCGTCACTATGGTGACGAGAAAGTCCCTTCAGCAGAGAAACTTGGCATAAACCTTGCCTACATGAGGCAACCCAATCCTCTTGGAAGTGGTCACGCTGTTAGGCTCGCTGCAAATTTCACAAATGATGAACCTTTCATCGTTGCTTATGGTGATTGTGTAATTTGGGAGAACCACAAAGGCTCTTTGATTTCAGAAATGTTGGCTGCCTTTGAAAAGTTCAAGCCATCGGCAATCCTTGCTGTTGAGAAAATATCTCGTTCCAAAACAGGAAAGTATGGTGTCATCGCTCTTAAAGGGTGGAAGGGAAATTTGGCTGAAGTTGAAGCAATCGTTGAAAAACCGATAGCAAATGAAGCACCAAGTTGCTATGCTGTCGCAGCACGCTATTTGTTCTCGCCAAAAATTTACGAAGCCCTTGATGCCGTGCAACCGAGAAAAGGTGAATGGCAACTTACAGATGCAATACAAAAGTTGATTGATTGGGGCGAAAAAGTCTTGTGTGTTCGGTTGGGCGAAAGAAAGAGGTTTGATGTGGGAAGTTTTGACGGCTATTTCCTCGCTTTTATACACGCCGCTATCAATGACCGTGAAGTCGGATACAAAATCAAGCGTGAAATAAAGCGTCTCTTGAACGACAGGGAAAGAAAAATAGACAAATGAATGGGGCGAGCGGCGGGACTTGAACCCGCGCCCTTCAGGGCCACAGCCTGACGCTCTGACCACCTGAGCTACGCCCGCCACCTTTTGGCACTTCAAATTATAGCGCAATCGTAAAGTTGTGTTACTCACGGACTTGCCTTACACCAGCAATATCAGCCTCAAAAAGGGTTCGCTTTTTATCTCTTGCCCTTGCCCTGATGATGTATTGGTCACGACCAATCTTTTGGTAACTTTCAAGCATGTTACCAGCAAAGGTTCTCAAGATACGGTCTTTTTCTCTCGGATGCAAGTTCAACTCAGCCAAAGTCACTGGGTTCAAATAGTCAGGAACTTCGTTAAGCGCTTCCATATGGGTTCGCAATCTCCTCATTCCTTCCAAAGCCATCGTCCTTCTTGCGAAATCGGCAGCAGCGTAACTCCATCCACCTGGCGTCAAACCGAGGATTTGCAGGAAGGGGTCAAGGGGGTTCAAAATTGCCCATTCAATCCTTTGAAGCAACGACGGTGGTTTCTCGTATTGACGCAAAGTGCTAACACTGGCTGCCAACATCCTTTGAGCGCTGGTAGGCAAAGTTTGGGTCGCCTGAAGTTGATAACCAGCCGCTCCTCCCATCTGACCTGCTTGAGACATCACTTCACTGATAGGAGTTTTGAATTGAACTGCTCCTTCAACAACTTGAAGATAAGTTTGGCGAGCGTTAGGGTCGTAAACGACTCTAAAGCCAGTGCCTCTAACTGCTGCTACTGCTGTCGGAGTGCAAACTGTCGCTTGAGATTTAGCACCAAAAAATTGAGAAACATAGGCAGTAACTGCGCCCATGCGAACCATGAAAGAGCGGTCACGAATTCCACCTCGGAAAAAATCAAGCAAGCGAACTTCAAATTCAGTGTTTGGTTCAAGTTGAATAGCGCTTCCATCAGGGAAAACGAGGGTAGCCATTCCATTTATGCCCGTTCGCACCAAGTCTCTATCCTGAAGCGCCATGTTGGCTTCTGGTGCGATCCAGTTTTGAGTGTTGGCACGCTGAACCCAAACTTGACCGCTATAAGCAACCAAGTTCGCTTTGAACTCAGCACTCTCTCGCCTTATGCCGTCGGCGATAAAGCCAATTAAGGCAATAAGGGCAAGTATTATTAGCCCTTTGAGCCAACTGGGTGATTCCTTAATCCATACAACAATCCAACCCAGTTTTTCTCTCCTTCTCTTTGACCGTTGTCTTCGTTCGTATTCTTTTTGCGTTTCTTTCACTGCTTCCAAGATTATCTCTTCATCGCTTTTGGGCTTTGAGACTTTCGTCCGACCGAACATGTGTCGTCACCTCCGACGGAATTTTTCTCTTGACTTCGTAAACTCTAACAGGTTGCTCACGACCACGAACATTGATTGTCCCTCTGTCAATGAATTCAACAAGATCGTTAAGTTCGCTCATCGCATCTTGAACCACCTCCTCACTAACGACTATTACTGCTTTTAAGTCCTTAGTCATACTTTGCAATCTTGAAGCCAAGTTGACTGTATCGCCCAAGGCAGTGTATTGAACCCTGAGTTCCGAACCGATGTTTCCTACCATTGCATCACCAACATGGATTCCAATGCCAATTCGGAAAGTTGGCAAGCCTTGTTGACTCCAACGCTCATTTAACTTATCAAGTCGTTCAAGCATTTCAATGGCTGAAGCGATAGCGAGAGCACTTATGTTGGTGTTTGAGTCTTCAGGCAGAAAAGGGCCATAAAGAGCCATAACTGCATCGCCAATGAATTTGTCAAGGACACCTTGATGTTCATGGACGGCTACTGTCATTTCGGTTAGATATTCCCTCATTTGCTTAACAACCAACTCAGGTGGATTTTGCTCCGAGTAAGTTGTAAAGCCTCTAATGTCGGAGAACAAAACAGCAACACGAAGTCGTTTGCCGTCCAAATGAGCCATGTCTGGATTTTGAGCGACTTCATCAGCAACTTGTGGTGGGACATACAAGGAAAAAGTTTCACGAATTCTTCGCTTTTCTGCTTCTTCTTGCAAGAATCTTTGAAGCCACATCAAAGTTGTAGCACACAAAAAGCCCAACAAAACTGGTGACCAAGAGGGAATTATGCGAAGCCAAAAACAAGCCTCAAGGGAAGCGATAACTAAAACCGAAAAAAGCAAAATTCCGCTGTTGGCTTTCTTTGAAGGGAAAACTGTGTAAAGCCAGATTGGCACAAGAACAGCAAAAGCAATCAAAAGCCATTGCAAACCTAAGGGCAAAGGCTTAACTGGTGGCAGGTAAAGCAAGTTAGCCAAAATTTCAGCCAGAAACTCAACTCCTCTCAAACTGTTGTCTATTGGGTTCGGTCGGATGTCCGTCGTGCCAGTAGCGGTTTCACCAACAAGCACAATCTTGCCAGCAAATTTGTCAGGTGACATTGAAAGAGCATCAAAGAAACTGACTGTAGGCACAGGTTGACCAATCGCATCAGCAACAAATTGAGCAACAGAACCACCACGACGAGCAATAGGCTGTAAAGGCAGTGCTCCGTTGTAAAGCCTAACTGCACGACCGTTTAAGTCAATAACATCAGGTGCACTCCTTAAAGCATCTGATAGCGAAATCCCTTGAGCGATGCAAGCAATCACGACAGCAAAATGGGGCAAAAAATGACCGTCGTTTGTAACTTTCAAAAGCACAGGCGTTCGGTAAACTCCATCTGGATCAGCATTGACATCTGCGAGACCGAGACCCGATGCTGACGAAACAAATTCGCTAATTGGCGGTTGAAGCATCAAAGGCTTAGTCAAAGGTAAATTCGTTGGCACATTAGGACTTTTGGGCATCCTATTCAAAAGGGCATTAACTTGCTTTTGAATTTCGGCAGAGAAAGGTCGCTCTTCGCCAACACGCCATTCAAAGAAAGGCAAAGCCACTTTGCCATGTTTTTTGATTGCTTCTGAGAGTTTCCTATCGCCCTCTTTGTCAATTTCGTCAGGTTCAGAGAAAACAATATCAATTCCAACTGACTTTGCTTGATGCAATCTCTCAATCAGTTGAGCATATCTCGCCCTTGACCAATACTTCAAGCGACCTAACTTTTGCACTGACTTATCATCAATAGCGACGACAAGAATATCGTTTGGAAACTGGATTGGCTTCACCTTTGCGTGCCAACGCCAATGAGTATCTGTCAGCCAACGGTTAAGCCCATCGTGGATACCTAAAACTTGAGCCAATGCCAGAAAAATAAGAGTGCCAACAATGCTCCGCTGCCATATACTCATCACTAACAACTCCTAAAAACTACAAGACTTTTGACATTTGCCGAAGAAACTGAAAGACCGTAAGGACTAAAGGGCTGTTGCCATTATGCCACATAAGGGTTCAAATTTTCAAAACCAAAGTCACAAACTCTAAGAAACCAAACCTTTTTCAGGCGATTTTATCATGTCCGTTTACGGTCTGAACGATTACACTCGTAAACTCACGATGTAAACTTGATGACGGTGATGAAAGAATGAAGTTGCCCAAAATTGTTGCTGTTTTGGGATTAGGTGTTTCTGGATGCGCTGTTGCTCAGGCAATTTTGAAACGAGGCTCAAAAGTTATCGGCGCAGATGAAGCACACTTAGAGAAACTTTTGCAGCAAAAGCAAATAAAAGACTTAGTTGAGCAAGGTGTTGAGTTAGTGACTGGTGAAGGTGCATTTGTGCGCTTAGCCGATTTTCGTCCGAAACTTGCAGTTTTGAGCCCTGGAATTAGCGTTCATCGTGAAGACATCAAGAGGCTCTCTCAATCTGGGACGAAACTTATCGGTGAAGTTGATTTCAGTTACCAACTTTTGGTTGATGAATTGGGAAGGGAAAAAGTTTGCATCGTTGCAGTCACAGGCACGAAAGGCAAGACTACAACAGTTCATTTGATTTCAGAGATGTTAAAATCATCAGGCTTGACAACTGTTCTTGCTGGCAATGTTGGGACGCCGTTGGCTAAGTTCGTTGACGAATTGCCAAAAAATGAAGCAGACTTGCCGATAAGGATTGTGATGGAAGTGAGCAGTTTTCAATTGGCGACTTGCGATACCTTTCGCCCTGACATCGCTGCTTTGACTGTGCTTTTTGTTGACCACCTTGATTGGCATTTGGATGCAGAAGATTATCGCCGTTCAAAGGCAAAGATTTTCGCCAATCAGAAAGGCGACGATTGGGCTGTTTTGAACGCTGACAATGTAGGCGTCCGATGGATGGCTCAATTTGTCCGAAGCAGAATTTTATGGTGCGGGAAAGAAGTGACCGCAAGTTGCCCATACTGCACTCATTGGGTCAGTGACGATGGTGAAATCGTTTGGGCTTCTTTAGGAGGCGAAAAATTTCCTGTCGCCCGTTTGTCAGAATTTTTGCTTCGTGGCGAACACAATCGCCAAAATTTGCAAGTTGCTATTGGATCAGCCTTGCTTGCTGGTGCTCGTCCCGAGGCAATTGCCGATGTAGTGAGAAACTTCAAAGGCGTCCCACATCGGCTTGAATTGGTGTGCGAAATCAAAGGAATTCGTTTCGTCAATGATTCAGCAGCAACAACACCAGATTCAGCAGCAGCAGGCATTTTGTCTTTTGACGCTCCTATTGTGCTCATTGCTGGTGGGAAAGATAAAGGTGGCGACTGGGAAGTTTTCAAGAAGGCGATGAAAGGGCGAGTTAAAGCCTTGGTGGCAATAGGCGAATTTGCAGACAAACTGATTGAGATGGCGCAAAAAGTTGAAGTCAGATGGTCAAAGGCAAAAAGCATGGAAGAGGCTGTCAGACAAGCCCTTGAAATGGCATCATCAGGTGATGTGGTTTTGCTATCTCCTGGATGTTCCAGTTTTGACATGTTCACAAATTATGCTCAAAGAGGCGAGAAGTTCAAGGAATCTGTTCAGAATCTTCTTGATGCTTCTTGTCCCGACAGCAACATTTGCATCAAAGAGCAGGTTACTCTTGCGAAACCAACCTGACGATAACACCTTTCTCTATCAAGTAGCGTTTTATCTCAGCAATGCGATATTTGCCATAGTGGACAATGGATGCTACAAGGGCGGCATCTGCTTTACCAATTGTTAAGGCTTCGTAAATATGCTCTAAAGTTCCTGCTCCACCAGAAGCAATAACAGGCACAGAAACTGCTTCAGCAACTCTTTTTGTTAGACCGATGTCGTAACCAACTTGAGCGCCGTCAGCGTCCATGCTTGTCAACAGAATTTCGCCAGCACCTAACTCAACAGCCTTGGCAGCCCATTCAATTGCGTCAATTCCTGTTGGTGTCCTTCCGCCGTGAATGTAAACTTCCCAACGGTTGTTTTCATCAAAACGCTCATCGCCTTCAAAAGGTTTCGGCTCACGACCAACTCTTTTAGCGTCAATAGCGACAACTATACACTGACTTCCAAATCGCTCTGCAGCCTCACAAATAAGTTTTGGATTTTGGACTGCAGCAGTGTTAATGCTAACTTTGTCAGCGCCTGCTTTCAAAACTTCACGGATGTCTTCAACAGTTCTAAGACCACCGCCAACTGTGTAGGGGATGAAAACTTTTTCAGCGACACGAGATGCAAGTTCGGCGACAATTCGTCTTCGTTCTGCGGAAGCAGTGATGTCAAGAAAGACAAGTTCATCTGCGCCTTCCGAATCGTAGTAGGCACCAAGTTCAACTGGGTCACCTGCATCTCGCAATTGGACAAAATGTGTTCCCTTAACAACTCTTCCACCCTTAACATCAAGACAAGGAATGATGCGTTTTGAAAGCACTTGCTTTCGCCTCCCAATAAGCAAGCCCGAATGCGCAAATGTCAACCGCACATCCAAGCCATTAAAGATTTAACTTTCTGGGCAGATTGAAACCAATATCTCAATTTCACCTTTTCGGTCAAGCCTGATACCTTTCAAGCCTTTCGGCATGGGCTAAGAGCAGGCTCATCAAGAACTTAGAAGGTATGCGTCCTAAAGTCCCTTTAGCACAACTTCGTTCGCCGAAATTTTCAACAGTGGGGTCAGGAATTACCCAACGAGAGTATAGCAGAATGGGAACGGGATGCCAACTGTGAGCACGATACAAGGCTGGAGTTGAATGGTCACCAGTGATGGCGAGGACATCGGGGCTTAAGGTCAAAATTTTTGGCAAGTTTTGGTCAAATTCTTCAATCACAGCAATCTTGCCTTGCCAATTTCCGTCTTCGCCACGAGAGTCGGTTGGCTTGATGTGAAGGAAGAAAAAATCATAGTCTTTCCAGACCTGTTTGAGCGCATCAATTTCGTCAGCAATAGTTTCACCATCAAACTCCAAAACCTTCATGCCAACGAGTTGAGCAAGCCCACGATACATGGGGTAAAGGGCGATGCAGCAAGCCTTGAGTTTGTAAAGTTCGCCAAAGGAAATCCAACTTGGTCTTTTGGCAAAGCCTCGCAAAAGGGCATAATTGGCTTTAGGTTCGTCTTTCAATACTTCAGCAATTTGGTCAATCAACTTTGCTGCAATTTCTGCTGTCTTTCGGTTTTCGGTAGTATCAGGCTCAGGTTTAGGTGGCAAAGGCGGTTTCCCTGTCACTTGCGGGTCAGTGTCACGAATTCCTTCACCCAAGCCTTCGCCCCTCAAAACCACGATGAACCTATGCTCTTTGACAGGTTCTATGAGAACTTGAACATCCTTTATCTCGCCAATTTCGCTCCTCAGTTTGGCACAAAGCCTTTTAGTTTCTTCCGTTGATGGTCTGCCTGCCCTTCGGTCAACAACGATTGGTTGATTGCCTTCATATTTGACTGTGGCAAAGTTAGCCCTAATTGCTACATCTCCTTCTTGGAGCGGGAAACCAATGCCCAATGCCTCTAAAACGCCACGACCAACATAGTAACGAAGTGGGTCGTAACCGAAAAGGGCGAAATGACCTGCACTGCTCCCCGGCGAAATTCCAGGCAAAACTGGCTCAATTAAGCCAAGCATTGAGCGTTTGGCAAGTTCGTTCAAGTTGGGAATCTTTGCCGCTTCAAGTTCAGTCTTGTTGTCAAGTTCTGGTATGGGCAAGCCACCTAAACCATCCAAAACGACTAAAAGGATTTTCGTTTCTGATGGCTTCGTTAATTCTTGCATTAGTTCCTCATAACTCCACTCCCTCATAACTTCAACACCTCCGTGCCTATCTGAAATTTTTCAAATGTTTCCGTTTTGTGGGAAAAGTTTTCTGGTGATAGTGATGTTTTGCTTGATTTCTGCTTCGTTCAACATGCCAATAGTGGCAGCAGGTATACCTGTTTCAAAAACGAACTGAATTGCTTTATCCACATCTCGCCTCAGCCCACCTTGTCCAATCACTTTCATGGCGTAAACTCCCTTGCCATTGCTTATTGCTGTCTTAAGGACAGGCAAGACTTCCGAAGGGCTTCCGTCCATGTGCATGCCATCGTAATTCAAACGAGCAAGGATAACTTCAACCCAAGGATGAGTTGATGCTGCTTTCAATGCAGCAAAACTGTGGCACGAAACTCCAACAGCACGGACATAGCCACGCCTTTTGGCTTCGCTTAGTGATTCCATAACAGGTCTCATTGTGGTCGTCCAGTTGCCATCAACAAGGCAATGCATCAACACAATGTCAATGTATTCGGTGCCGAGTTCCTTCAAAAAGCGTTGTATGTCTTGCCTTGCTTGTTCTTTCGTTCTGGCTGTCGTTTTTGTAGTGATGATGACTTTTTCTCTATCAAGGCTTTTTAGCGCTTCACAGACATGAGGATGCGAGCCATATTGGTCTGCACTATCAAACCAAGCGATGCCATAATCGTAAGCCACCAAGAGCAACCTAACACACTCACGAAAGCCGAGCCGTGTTTGAGCCGACGAACCGCCCCAACCGTAAGTGCCTGTGCCAATTGAAAGGCGTGGAACAATCAAACCTGTGTTGCCAAAAGGCGTCCACCAAGTTTGGACTTGCTTTTGCTCACCTATAGTCAAAGCGACCGACATCTTTTTCACCTCTTTTCAGCCTAAAATCAAACTACCTGACGCAAAGTTTAACCTTGAACTGACCAATTTGAAACCCTAAGGCTCGCAAAGTTACCAATGTTCAAAACGCTTCTTCGTCATGCTTGGCTTGATGCGACTGTTAGGTTATATGAGTCATGGAAGTCAATTTTTGGGCGAAAGGTATGTGATTTCAATCACGCCCTTTGACTGAAGGTGCGTTATATTTTCCACTGCCAAATTGATGACTAAGCGAATTTAGAAGAGAAATTTTGAACGGCTGCGAACTGTTGCGAAAAGATGGGCAGGTTGATACAAAAGTGAAGAGGTGAACGAGATGGAATGGCGTGATGAAAGAGTTGGAATTATTGGGCTTGGCTATGTTGGGCTTCCCCTTGCTATCGCCTTTGCCCAAAGTCAAACAAAAGTCATTGGGGTAGATGTTTCTACTGAAAGAGTTAAACTTCTCCGACAAGGTTGCTCATATATCACTGACATTCCAGACCAAATGATTAGTTCTGTCCGAAACCACCTTCATCCTACAACCGATTATGCTGCTTTGAGCGAATGTGATGCTGTCATAATTTGCGTTCCGACACCTCTTGCGAAAACAGGCGAGCCCGACATTTCCTATATCCTTTCAGCAGCGGAGAATTTTCAACCATACTTGCGACGAGGAATGCTTGTCGTTTTGGAAAGCACAACCTACCCTGGCACAACTGAGGAGATTTTGAAACCGCTTCTTGAAAAGAAAGGGCTTAAAGCAGGTGTAGACTTCAATTTGGCTTTTTCCCCCGAAAGAATTGACCCAAGCAACAAGGAATGGACAATTCGTAACACTCCAAAAGTCGTGGGTGGACTAACAGAAAAATGCAGTGAAAGGGCTTGTGCGCTTTACTCTCGCATTGTTGAGAAGGTCGTTCCTGTCTCTTCACCTAAAGTTGCCGAAATGACCAAGTTACTTGAAAACATCTTTAGAGCCGTTAACATTGCCTTGGTCAATGAGATGGCAATTTTGTGCAAAAGGATGGGGATAAGCATTTGGGAAGTGATAGATGCTGCTTCAACGAAACCTTTTGGATTCATGAGATTTGAGCCTGGACCTGGAATAGGCGGTCACTGTATTCCTGTTGACCCCCTTTATCTGGCTTGGAAGGCAAGGGAATTTAACCACGAAACTCGTTTCATACGAACGGCTGACGCCATTAACAAGCAGATGCCAGAGTATGTGGTCAGTTTAATCACTGACGGTTTGAATGAGCACCGTAAACCCTTGAAGGGTTCAAAGATTTTGCTTTTAGGAATTGCTTATAAGCCAGAAGTGAACGATTACCGAGAATCGCCAGGCTTAGCCTTGATTGAGATTTTAAGTCAAAAGGGAAGCATCATCCTTTACCACGACCCTTATGTTCCCGAAATAGAGTATAATGGTTCTTTGATTCGTTCGGTTGAGTTGACAGAAGAAACGCTGAGAGGAAGCGATTGCACTGTTATAGTGACAGCCCACAAGTGTTATGACTGGGAATGGATCATCGCTCATTCCCAACTGGTTGTTGACACAAGGGGTGTGACAAAGAAAATGGATTCCCGAAATGTCCTTAGGCTTTGAAAAGAGGTAGAAAAACATGCTGGTCTATGAAATCCTTCGCAAAAAGTTAGATGGGGAGTTGAACACGAAAGAAGAAATTTTTCGGTTAGTCAACGGCTATGTCTTCGGTGAAGTTACTCCAGAACAAATGGCTGCTTGGTTAGCGGCAGTCTACATTCGTGGCATGAGCGATGAAGAAGTTTGGTGGCTAACTGAAGCGATGGCAAAGAGCGGTCGGATGGTTAATTTGTCTGAAATTGAAGGTATCAAGGTAGACAAGCATAGCACTGGTGGAGTTGGGGACAAGGTTAGCATCGTGGTTGTCCCCTTAGTTGCTTCTTCAGGAGTTCCAGTTGCCAAATTGACTGGTAGAGCGCTTGGTCATACTGGCGGAACTGCTGACAAACTTGAAAGCATACCCAACATAAGGCTTGATTTGAGTGAAAAGGAGTTTGTTTCGCAAGTTAGGCGAATCGGTTGCGCAATCGCTGTCGCTACAGAGGATATAGCCCCTGCTGACAAAAAAATTTACGCACTGAGAGATAAAACCGCTACGATTGCTTCTATTCCTCTCATAGTCAGCAGCATCCTGAGCAAAAAACTTGCTGGTGGTGCAGACGCTTTCGTTTTTGATGTCAAGTTTGGTGACGGAGCATTTATAAGGAAATTGGAAGATGCCCAAAAACTTGCAGAAGGTCTTGTCAAAACGGCAAAATTGGCTGGCAAAAAGGCTGTCGCTATCATCTCAAGTATGGAGCAACCTCTTGGGCACGCCATCGGAAATGCAATAGAAGTTGTTGAAGCCATTGAAGTCTTGAAAGGCAAAGGTCCAGAAGATGTTCGTGAACTTTGCCTTGAAATCGCCGCTCAAATGTTATGGTTAGGTGGAGTCGTAACTAACTCCAAAGAAGGCAAGTCTAAGGCAATGGAACTCCTTAATAGTGGTGCTGCGTTGGAAAAGTTTAGGGATTTGATTATTGCTCAAGGTGGTGACGCTAAAATCATTGACCAACCTGAAAAATTGCCCCAGCCTTCCTGTAAAGTAGAGGTGAGATCAGGACAAAGCGGGGTAATATCTGCCATCGCTACAAGAGAATTAGGGTTGATTGCTGGGCAAATGGGAGCAGGTAGAATAGTTGATGAAAAAGTTGACCCTGCCGCTGGCATAATAGTCATGAAAAAAATTGGCGATTTTGTAAATTATGATGAGACAATTGCGATTTTGCAGAGCAATAAGCCTATTGTCAATGATTTAGTCGTAAAAGTTAGGGCTTGTTTCAAATTTGGAGAGGGTGTGAAAAAACCGCCCATTTTGGCAGGATTTGTCGGATAAATTGTGAAATTTTTAACCAACTTGATGAAACAGGGTTGTTTTTTAGGGCAAGGCAGAATATAACATGAAACGGACACGAAAAGTCAGTTATAACAAAGTCATTGCTCTTTATTGCGAGATTCTATTTGGTCAATGGGTAGAGCATCAAAGTGGAGTGAAACTTTTGAGGAGTGCCATGTTCGGAGTGCAATGTAAGCATTTTTCCTTTGCACCTTGCATCCCGAACCTTGCACTCCTTGGACAGCACTTCACTTTACTTTAATGCTTGCTACCAACCGAGGAACTTTCGGCAAAAAGCGAAAAGCCTCAATTTGCAAAGTAGCAGAGGTGATTTTTTGAGATGTCACGCAAAAAAATTAAAAAGCGCCGTTCCAGAAAAACTGAAGAGTGGCTTGAGGAAGTTGAATGGGTAGAGCCACTCCCTTCGGAGGAAACTGCCTTGATTGCAGAAGGTGAAGAAGAAATCACTTCAGAGCCTAACCCTGAAGAAGAGGAAACTTTTGAGCCTTTGTCTTATGAACAAGGTGACTATTGGTATAGCGACTACTGGTATGAAGAAGAAAGTGAAAGGCTCAAACTTCCAGATGATTTGAACACCACTCCTGAAGAGATTGAAGAAGCAGAGGCTCATGCTGCTGTAGAAGACGCAATGGCTGCTTGGGCAAGAGAATTGCGCAGAAGACCTTTGCTTGATAAAGATCAAGAACAGCAGTTGGCAAAGCGAATGGAAGAAGCAACCAAAGCCCGATTGGATTTGCTTCAGCGCTATGTTGAGAAGGAGTTTGGCATCAAGTTGAGGAAAAGGAAAGAGAAAAGGAACGAGACTTTTGACGATTACTTTCAATTCGTGCTGAAAGAATCCTTAAAGAAACTGGCAAAGGATTCTCCCGAAAGACTGGATGAAATTGCTTCTCAATTAGGTATACGAGAGCAAGAATGGAAAAAAGTGAGTCCTGAACGCCGTCCCGGATACTTAGCAGAAATCATAAGCCATCGTTACATGGAAATTGCTACCCCAAAAGAATTGGAAATTATCAAAGATGGTGAAGAGGCTCGCCAAATCATGATTGAGTCCAACTTGAGATTAGTTGTTTCTATCGCACGAAGGTATCGTGGTTATGGTGTCCCTCTCAATGACTTGATTCAAGAAGGTAACATTGGGCTTATTCAAGCCGTTGACAGATTTGATTGGCGTAAAGGGACGAGATTCAGCACATGCGCCACCTTGTGGATCAGACAGGCTGTCATAAGAGCCATTCAAGCCCAAAGCCAACTTGTCAAATTGCCCACCAGAATTAGCGAGCAATTGCACAAAATCAATAGAGCAAGGGAAATCATGACTCAAGAGTTGGGTCGTGAACCTACCCCTCAGGAGTTGTCAAGGTTCATGAAAGTGCCAAGAACGCAAGTTGAAGAATTGCTTGGCTATCCCCATCAAGTCTCTTCGCTTGATGAACCCGTAGACACTGAAGAAAAAGTCACACTTCTTGATGCCATTGAAGATACTTCCATACTCAACCCTGAAGAAGAGATGATTCAACGAACATTGCGTGAGCATATTGATATGGCTTTGAATGAATTGCCAGAAAATTACCAAACTGTAATCAAACTCCGATACGGACTTGAAGACGGTCAAACTCATACCTACGAGGAAATTGGTAGGCGATTGGGATTGTCAAGGCAAAGAGTTAAGCAAATTGCGGATGTAGCCATAAAACGGTTGCGGCAACATCCGCTGCTAAGGCAGGCTCGCTTGGATGCAATCACCTCTTAAGGTCACGACTGTTGGAGCATCGCTCCATCCTGCAAGATTGCCAAAACCACTTAGAGCGTCTTTGACAGCGTTTGCGGACTTCTTCTGTCTTGATTTATCGCTTTCTGAACTGGAAGCCTCTTCGTGCTCTTTTATGACCGTATTTTTTGCGTTCTTTTGCTCTTGGGTCTCTCATCAGCAAGCCATATTGGCGCAAGGTAGGTCTTAATTCCTCGTTCCAAACGACGAGGGCTCGTGCGATACCGTGCTTCAATGCTCCTGCCTGCCCATGCAATCCACCACCTTTTGCAATTGCTCTGACATCAAAAATCCCAAGTGTTTTTGTCACTCGCAAAGGCTCAACAATTTCCTCGTAAAGGGAAAGGCGGGTCATATAGTCTAACAGGGGTTTCCCATTGACGACAATTTGACCTGTGCCACCTGGGATAAGCCAAACTCTTGCAACGGCTTCCTTCCTGCGACCAGTAGCATAGAAGCGGATTTCACCAGTAGGGGTAATGTCAACTTTACCCTCACGCTTTTTGATAGGCTCGGTCGGTAAAGGCGTGAGCAAAGATGTTTGCTCAGTTAACTCTTCCGTTTCAGCAGATTTACTGACCGAAGTAACTTGCTCTTGGCTTTCAAGTTTCTGCTCAATTTCTTCGCTTTGAGATTGCTCAACTTTCAATTCAGGCATTTCGGAAAACTGTTGCTCCATGCTTGTTCAGCACCTCCTGTTTTATTCCTCCTTCATAGGCAAAGGAACTCTTGTTGGTGTCAACGAAAGTTGATGAGGTTTTTGGGCTTGATGGGGATGATTGGGACCAACATAAACCCTTAAGCGCTTGAGCATTCGTGCCCGCAATTTATTTTTGGGCAGCATCTTTGAAACAGCCAATTCAATGACACGCTCAGGTCGGTTTTCAAGCATCCAACGGTAACTGTAAGCCTTTAAGTTGCCAGGTCGCCCTGAGTGACGGTAATGAAACTTTTGGTCAAGTTTTTTGCCTGTCAATTTCACTTTTTCGGCATTGACGACTATGACGAAATCGCCAATGTCCAAATTAGGTTGCCATTGAGGCTTATGCTTGCCCATAAGGATGCGTGCAATTTCGCTGGCGAGCCTGCCCAAGATTTTCCCTTCGGCATCAACGACCCACCAACTTCTTTCAATCGTTTTGGAGTTAATCCAAGTTGTTTTGTTAGCCATATAGCAACTTCCCCCTTTACGGTGTTGTCGGTTGGATTCCTCTTTGTCCCATTGCCATTTCCAAAAGCCTTCGCAAATGAGCGACCTCTTCTCTCAGTTGCTCTGTTTGAGCCTCCACAACTTTTTGCCTTGTTTGAGTTTCTTTCACCATCTCTGTTACATCCAAACGGTCTAAGATGCGCTGCAAAATCAACTGAGTGTGTCTCTGACCTTCCAGCAATTCAGTGATAGCCTGCCAAACCTTTTTGAACTCTTCCGCCGTTTGCTGATGAGAATCAAGAATTTGTTGCTGCATAGCAGCGAAGCGCTCATCCATTTGTTGCTGCATAGCAGCGAAGCGTTCATCCATTTGTTGCTGCACAGCAGCGAAGCGCTCATCCATTTGTTGCTGCATAGCAGCGAAGCGTTCATCCATTTGCTTCTGCATGGCAGTAAAGCGTTCGTCCATTTGTTTTTGCATGGAAGCGAAGCGTTCATCGTTTTGACGCTGCATCGTTTCCATTTGCCTTTGCAGTCCTTGAATGAGTTCGCCGTGATGCTGCAAGGTGACTTGAATTGCCCTCAATTCGGGCACGAGCAAATCTTGAATGGCTTGCCTTAGCCCTTCAACGAAACTTTTAGGGTTGTTACGCTTCTTCTTTTCATGTGCCACTACTCATCACCTTCTTTTGCCATACTTCACTTGCATCAAGCACAAGCCTTGCGGTGGTGCTGTTTTGCCTGCTGCTGAACGATTGCGACTTTCAAGTATGGCATGCATTTCTTCTGCCTGTTTTTCACCAAGTCCGATTTCAACGAGAGTCCCAACTATAATGCGAGCCATGTGGTAAAGGAAAGCGTTCGCTTCCATTGTGATGACAATTAAGCCTCCACGCCTTGTTATGTTGATTTTTTTCATCTCCCTAACTGTAGAGCCTAAGTCGCTACCGCTGGCATGGAAAGAAGCAAAGTCATGAACTCCGATAAGATACTGTGCTGCTTGACGCATTGCTTTTATGTCCAGCAGTGTTGGTATATGCCAAGCAAATCGTTTCAAAAGAACCGAAGGAGATATTCGGTTATCAATCAGGTAGCGATAAACTCGGCTGGTAGCATCAAACCTTGGATGAAAGTCTGGTCCGACTTCAGTTGCTTTTTTTGCCACGATGTCATCAGGAAGCAATGAGTTAAGAGCCAAAGGCAAGCGTTCAACAGGAATGGGACAAGTTGTCCAAAAACTTACCACTTGCCCTTCCGCATGGACGCCAGCATCGGTTCGTCCCGCTGCTTTTATGCTAACTGGATGCCCAAGTAGAATTGTCAAAGTGCGCTCAAGTTCGCCTTGAACTGTCCGAAAACCTTTTTGCCTTTGAAAACC
>JANXCD010000110.1 GCA_025060305.1 Armatimonadota bacterium
AACATGGCTGGCGGTTTACACCACGCCATGCCCAATTACGCATCAGGCTTTTGTTACATTAACGACCCTGTAGTCGCCATCTACAAGTTGCTACAAAAGTTTGAGCGAGTTGCCTACATTGACATTGATGCCCATCATGGCGATGGCGTCCAAGTAGCCTTTTACAGTAACCCTAAGGTCTTGACAATTAGTTTGCACGAAAATGGGCGATACTTGTTCCCGGGCACAGGTTTTGAAAGCGAAATGGGCGAGGGCGAAGGATTCGGTTTCGCTTTGAACATTCCCTTCATGCCTTACGCTGGCGATGATGTTTATCTTCGTGTCTTTGACGAAATTGTCTTGCCAGCCCTTGAAAAATTCAATCCTCAAGCCATCGTCACTCAACTTGGTGCTGATGCTTTGCATGATGATCCAATCACTCACTGGAACTTGACTACTCACAGTTACCTTCGGGCAATTCAAGCCTTTAAGGACATGAACCTGCCTTGGGTGGCTTTAGGTGGCGGTGGCTATAACATAGCCAATGTTTGCCGAGGTTGGACTTTGGCTCTGGCAATTGCCCTTAATGTTGATTTGCCTGAAAGGTTACCAGAAGAGTGGAAACAACTCGCTCAAAAATATGGCGTTTACCTTGACAGGCTAAGGGATTTGAGACCGACAGAGTCAACATCGGTCGTCAGAGCGGATACAGAAAGGGTCATCAGTTGGCTCAAGCAAAACCATCCGCTCATAAGTTGAAATTCGGCTCGCTTGGAAGGTGACTTCACGATTTGCCAAAATCAAAAAGCCATATCAGCGCATGAAGAACTGAAGTAGTGTTTGAAGAGCGGGATTTTGTTTTATGGCTTCCACAGTGGCTCTTTTCAGTTCATCACGGATAAAAGGTTCTGACTTCTCCAAATCAACTCTCCATAAGATAAGGCGGTCACGAACTAAAACGAAAGGCAAATTCATGTTACCTTTCATGCTTAGGTTCAAACCGCCGAATTTCACTTGCGAGAAATTGACGGAAATTCGTGCAATTTTTTGTCCTTGCTGGTCTTCAATTCCTGCCACTTGAGTGCTCATATCAACGAGCATACCTGCAACGCTAAGCAATCCTGAAACCCGTTCCCTGTCCTTTGCTACCACGAGTTTTTTTATAGCCGCTTCATCGCGACGAGCCAAAGCATCAGCCCACTTTTGAGCGACCATCTGAGGTGAGTTCAGGAAAATGATAACGCCAACAGCAACGACTACAACTACCAAAATTGAGCCCAAAACCGCAGTTGTTTTCCCCTTTCTCATTCCTCTCATCACGCTCCTGTTCATAAGACTGGATTGAAAATTAGTTTGAATGAGCCATACTCAAATCGTGTTAAAATCTTGGCTCAAGGCGAAGGGTTTCGTCAAGAACTTTTGGGCTTCAACAAAAGTAATTATGGGGTGAGAAAAGTTGCGTGAAAACTTGACCTTAGCGAAGTTAAAAGAAGGGAAAGCGACCTTAGGTTGTTGGCTGACTATCGGTTCGCCAGTAGTGGCTGCAATTATGGCGAGATGTGGCTTTGATTGGCTTATCATTGACACTGAGCATGGTTCAGTCGGTTACGATTCAATGCTCGTTTGTGTCCACGAAATCTTGGCAACTAACACTACCCCAATCGTTAGGGTCGCTTGGAATGACGCTGCTTTGATCAAGCGAGCCTTAGACGCAGGTGCAATGGGAATCTTAGTCCCAATGGTTATGAATTCTGAAGAGGCGAAAAGAGCCGTTGATGCAGCAAAGTTTCCGCCAAAAGGAGCGAGGAGCGTAGGCGGGTTCGTTGCTCAAATCTTTCATGGCGAAGATTACCCTTCCAAAGCAAATGAGCAAATCCTTGTTGCCGTTCAAATTGAACATATTGATGCAGTGAAAAGAGCAAAAGAAATTTGCTCCGTTGATGGAGTTGATGTGGTTTTCATCGGACCGAACGATTTGGCGGCTTCAATAGGTTTGATAGGGAAGCCTTTCCGTGAAAATCCGCAGTGGCAGTCAGCAGTCCAAAAAGTTTTGGAAATAGCCAATGAGATGGGTAAAGCAGCAGGCTTACAATGCGGAACTGTTGAAGAAGGCAAGGAAAGGTTAAAGCAAGGTTTCAGGTTTTTGGCTGTCTCCTCTGACGCACGACTTTTGCATCAAAGCCTTTGTCAGTTGGTTGAAGAGTTTCAGTCAAGTGAAGTTGGGAACTGACAAGTTGAAAGAACTCGCATTAATATTGTTTTTGGTCTCGCCGCTACAACTAAGCAAACTATAAAAAGGGGAGTAAAAAGATGAAGCGAAAAAATCAAAAAACTGAAGGAAAAATCATGCCTACAATTCAGTCAACTTGTGGTTTCACCTTGATTGAGTTGCTCGTGGTGATTGCCATCATTGCTATTCTTGCTGGAATTCTGTTTCCAGTATTTGCTCAGGCTCGTGAGAAAGCGAGGCAAACGATGTGCAACTCCAATTTGCGCAACATTATCTTGGCAACTGCTCAATATGTTCAAGATGCCGACGAACATTTCCCTTTCTGGCGAACTCCGTGCTGGGGTGGAGGACCTGGCGGAAGTGATCCAGTGAATGGTAGTCCTCTGATCGGACCACCAGTCCCTGTTGTCGTTAACCCTTACATGCAAAGCAGGCAAATTTATGTTTGTCCGACAACAAGTCGTGATTGGAGTTGGCCTTTGGCTTCTGCTGGTGACCCAGTTGAGGCTGTTAGGCGTGGCTGGTGGACTTGCAGAGGCGGTTATGGAATTCATCCTAACTTGCCTATCCCTCGCCTTGATTGGGTTTTCTACACAAGTTATGGGGGTTTTCTACACAAGTTATGGCTACAATGAATTTGTCCAAAATGACATTGAAGGTTACGGAAGGCTCACCAGAATTAGGTATCCTTCGGAATTTGTGATTTGGGGAGATTCATCTCACGCCTTCTTTACGCCTTGGGGTTTTAACGAAGAAGGTGGAGTTTACCCTGGCGGAATAGTCAGACGATTGGCTTGGCCTGAAGTTGACACTGCCTATCCAAGTTGGGTTACTGACCCTATTGGCGATGAAAGAGCAGGAAGGCACTTAAAGGGCACAGTTTTGGCTTTTGCTGATGGACATACGAAATGGTATCCTTGGCGTCAAATCAGGATGGCTCGCTATGGAGGTCCTTTGAGATTTATGGTTTGCGACGAGCAACCCTGTCCACCTGACTTTTGGCGTTAAAGTTCCCCAAAAACTTATATGAAATTGCTCTGGGAGCGGATTTGAGGAAATGGTAACGCCACAAAGGCCTATATTAGGGCAGATAGTTGAAACTGCTCGCTTAGAGCGAATCCGCTTACACACTTTTATATTCGCTGCTTTGTTGTTGCCCTTCAATGCCTATTGGGTTGGATGGATGGAAGCAATCAAATGGACGGGGCATCCAACAACTTATTCCCTCTATTTCAACACTATCTTGACTTTGCTCGTTCTCTTCGCCTTCGTTGAACTTTTCCGTAAACTGACTGGCTTGGTCTTATTCAATCGCAGCGAACTGATGGTGCTTTATTTTGCCTTGGGTGTCGGCAGTGCCCTTGTTGGGCATGACCAATCGCAAGTTTTGCTTTCGGTCATCGGTCATACCCATTACTTCAAGTCGCCTACAAATCGTTACGAAGAACTCATCTTTCCTCATTTGCCTCAATGGTTAATTGTCACTGACGAGACTGCTTTGCGTGACCTTTACATCGGCAAATCTTCGGTTTGGTCAAGGCAAAACTTTTTCGCTTGGCTTTATCCGCTTTTGTGGTGGTGGTTATTTTGGATTGCGATGCTTGCTCTTTTCCTCGGTTTAAGCGTTATTTTCATCCCGCAATGGGTTCGTCACGAAAAACTTTCTTTCCCCCTCGCTCGTTTCCCCCTTTACTTGACAGAAAAAAGCCTTTATAAAAGCAAACTCTTTTGGTGGGGATTTGCTATCCCAACATTTGTCAACACCCTCAATAACTTGCATGTGACTATTTCACCAGCATTCCCAATGATGCATACTCACCGAATTGATTTAGGGCAATTTATCACGAGCAGACCTTGGGACGCATTGGGCTGGACGCCATTGAATTTTTTCCCCTTTGCCATTGGCATCGGTTTCCTTTTGCCCATTGATTTGCTTTTTTCAAGTTGGTTCTTCTATCTCTTTTGGAAGTTTCAGCGAGTCATTGTTGCTGCACTCGGCTACCCAACAGGTGGTTTAAGCAATCCACCTTATCCCCATGAACAATCTTTTGGCGCTTATTTGGGGTTGGCGCTGCTTGTTTTCTGGACAGCAAAACAACATATCATCAACTCTTGGCGAGCAGCCTTTGGCTCAAATTCCAAAGAAAAATTCATGCTAAATCCTCGTTGGGCTTGGTTACTTGTAGTAGTTGGATTTGTTTTTTTGCTCGCTTTCAGTGTTGTTGCTGGAATGCAATGGTGGGTTGCAATTTTGTTCTTCATAGGCTACATTGGTGTTTCTATTACAGTCTCACGAGTTAGAGGCGAATTTGGTTCGCCTGTCCACGACTTGCACTTTGCCAACCCTGGTTCGGTCATGGTGCAATTGTTTGGAACTCAATCATTCACGCCAAGGACATTGACAGTTTTTGCGCTTTATTATTGGTTCAACCGTGCTCACAGAAGCCATCCAATGCCAACAGCGATGGAAGGGTTGGTCGTTGGCGAGCAATTGGGTCAAAGTAAGCCGATGTGGAAAGCCTTATGGCTCGCAATTTTGATTGGTGTCCCTTCTGCTTGTTACGCTTTGCTTGAGCCTTACTACCGATTGGGCGCTGACACTGCTCAAGTTGGCGGTGTTCAAAGGTGGTTTGGATGGGAAGCATATAATCGCTACTTGCTGCCTTGGCTAACTGCTGGACAAAAGATCAATTTTGGCGCTATTTTTTTCACGGCAGGAGGCTTTTTATTGGTTTGGCTTCTTTACTTGTTGCGGGTTTATTGGATCGGTTCACCCTTTCACCCAGTAGGCTATGCAATTTCTGGAACATGGTCAATGGAAATGGTTTGGTTTCCGCTCTTTCTCGCTTGGCTTTCAAAGGCTTTAGTGCTCAGATATGGAACTTTCCGAGACTATTACAACATCAGCGAGTTCTTCATTGGTTTAGTGATTGGCGATTTTGTTAGCGGTGGTTTGTGGAATGTCTATGGGACGATTGTCGGGCGAGAGGTCTATCGGTTTAACGAATGAGTGTCTTTCCTTAACAGAAAGCCAATAAATAAGCAAAGCAGAATTTTCAAAAAGGAAGGGGCGAATTAAAAATGAAAGCAACGCTTTTGCTATTTGCAATAGGCTTGCTGGCATCGCAAGTTTTGGTAGCGAAAAATGAGCGAAAGGAGGCAAGAAAGTTGGAGAGAACTTTGCGCATCATTATCATAACTGGAGGGCACGACTTTGAGCGTGAAGAATTCTTTGCTATTTTTGACAGTTTTGATGGCATCAAATGGGAAGAAAGGAAACAACCGCAAGCAAACGAAATTTGGCTTAGTGAAAACCTTCGTAACTACGACGCCATTGTCCTTTACGATTTATGGCAGCAAATTACAGAAGAGCAAAAAGAAGGCATGATAAAGTGGCTTCGTGATGAAGGCAAAGGCTTGTTAGCACTCCACCACAGCATCGCCAATTACCATCAATGGGACGAATATGCGAAAATCATTGGAGCAAGATACTTCATTGCACCCGGAAAATCACCTGACGGTAAAACTTTTGCCCGTTCACAGTTCCATCATGACATCCGCTTCACTGTCAAACTCGCTGACAGAAATCATCCAGTGACGAAAGGCTTGCCTGAACAATTTGAAATCGTTGACGAGACCTACAAAGGCTGGTGGCTTTCTAACGATGTCCAAAAATTGCTTGTCACTGACCACGAGTTAAGCGACCCATGTATCGCTTGGGCTAAAAGATATGGCAATTCAAAAATCGTTTACATCCAACTTGGGCATGGCTCTACGGCTTACAAAAACCTGCACTTTAGACGACTTGTCCAAAACGCAATTTATTGGGTTACAAGCAGAGATTGAGCGAATTCAAATCACTTCCTCAGGACAACGCTTGTGACGGACATGAAACTCAAAATCTTCGGGCGCAATCTTGAGAGCCGAAAGCAAAGGATTGGGTGCTGTATCGCCTAAGGGACAAAAACAGTTGCCTTGCATCTGGCTGCCGACACTTTTAAGCAACTCAATGTC
>JANXCD010000111.1 GCA_025060305.1 Armatimonadota bacterium
GCTTTGTGCGCATCTAACCCGTTGAGCACTCAAGACGAAGTTGCAGCATCGCTCGTTAGACATTTCAATGTCCCTGTCTTTGCCATCAGGGGCGAAGACACGGAAACCTACTACAAGCACATCCATTCCGTTTTGGACACTCAGCCTGACATCACAATGGACGATGGAGCCGATTTGGTTTCAACCCTTCACAAGGAACGAAGGGAGCATTTGTCAAAGGTTCGTGGCGGGACTGAAGAAACGACGACAGGCGTAATTCGCCTTAGGAGCATGGCTAAACAAGGCGTGCTGGCATATCCCATCATCGCCGTTAATGACGCTTACACAAAATTTCTGTTTGACAACCGCTATGGAACAGGTCAAAGCGCCATTGACGGAATTTTGAGGGCGACCAATTTTTTGCTTTCGGGTGCGACTGTTATCGTTGCTGGCTATGGCTGGTGCGGTCGTGGAATTGCCATGCGTGCAAAAGGAATGGGTGCTCGTGTCATCGTTACTGAAGTCAATCCACTGAGAGCCCTTGAGGCTGTCATGGACGGATTTGAAGTCATGACAATTGCAGAAGCAGCAGAAAAAGGCGATGTTTTCGTGACAGCGACAGGCGACACGAAAGTCATAACTGTTGAGCACATGCTCAAGATGAAAGATGGCGCAATCCTTTGCAACGCTGGTCACTTTGATGTTGAAGTTGATGTCAAAGGGCTAAGGCAATTTGCAACGAGCGTTAGGCGAATAAGACCTTCGGTTGAAGAGTTCACACTCCCTAATGGCAAACGCATTTTCCTGCTCGCTGAAGGTCGGTTGGTCAACTTGGCTGCTGCCGAAGGTCACCCTGCAGCAGTCATGGATATGAGTTTCGCTAATCAAGCGCTGAGTGTCTTTTACCTTGCTCAACATGCTCACGAACTTGCGAAAGATGTCTACCCTGTCCCAAGAGAACTTGACGAGGAAGTCGCCAGATTGAAACTTGCCAGCATGGGCATCCAAATTGACACTTTGACACCCGAACAGCAGCGCTACCTGAGCAGTTGGGAAGAAGGGACGGAGTAAACTTTAAGCATCGTAGACAATTTCTAATCGGTTCAAAAGTTCAAGCAGAAAATCTCGTGACCTACGCATCTCTTCATCAAGGTTTGGTATTCGCCCGATGTCAAGCCCGACCATTCCACTAAACTCATGTTTTTTAAGGGCTACAAACAAACCCTCAAAGTCAATTGTTCCTCGTCCCAAGCCTAAATGCTCATTGGTTTTGCTATCGTTATCGGAAAGGTGCACATAGAAAATTCGCTTACTTAACTTTTCAACCGATAGGGGCAGGATTTCCTTTTGGGCATGGAGATGACCTGTGTCAAGGACAAAGCCCAAGTTATCATGCCCGACATGATCAAAGAGCCTAAGTGCAGCATCTGTGTTGCTTATCATCTCACCCACTCTTGGCTCAAGGCAAAACTTAAGTCCATTGTCGGCAGCCTTTTGAGCGAGTGTTTGGAAACTATCAACCATGACTCGCCATTGCTCATGCCACGAAAATTGAAAATCAACTTTGACCTTGAATTGGATGCCAAAGTCAACCATTTGCTTGTAAGGTGCTGGTCCTTCAAATTCCATCGGAGGTGTGAACGAGTCAGTCTGAATTGTGGTGCAGCCAAAGAAGTTAGCAATTTCGCATGCAAGGTCAAAAAGCGAAAGGGCATGTCGGCGTTTTTGCTCGTCAAGGCTAACGACATCTGGAAGCACAGGGCAGAAGTTGTCAACGACTAAACCCAAATCATCGCAAAGGGCTTTAAGTTCATGCCTGCAACTGTAAACTTCACGCAAATTTTTTTCACGAACACCTTCAAGTTCCACATACTTGAAGCCAAGCGCTTTCATGTCCTTGAGGGCTTGCTTTGTTTCCTCAATTGAAGGTGGGTAGCCATATTTGCTGATTGCGTAAAGCCAACAGCAACCAATCTTTACCATTTCCCATAGCCTCCTTCAGGCAAATTTATTGCAACATCATTAAAATTTTTCCGATCTCGCTCTATACTCCAAAGTTTGTTGGTGAGTAAGATAGCACAAAAACAAACAAAATTATACCCGTCCCACCACAGAGACCAAGTAAAACAACTCATCTTCAACCTCCATCTCACTTACCCTATCAGGGAAAAAGAAGAGGCACATGATAGAGTCAGATAAGGGAGAGAGTTTAAAGGCTTGGGTTGCATTTTGCTTTGTCGGGTATTTGTTATGTTTAGGAAGCGAGGGAAGTTATGGGCAGCGTAGGGATGAGGTTCGGAGCGAGTTAGAGAGGTATCTACACAACCTTACTTCACTGAAAAACACTGTAAGCCCAATATTTGCCCACTTTTCTGGTATGTGCAAAACTATAGTTCAAACAAAAATCCGCTACCATCTGAGAGGTGTCGCTGAAATGAGTCAAAAAATTGTTGATCTGCCAACTCAACCAGCGTTTGTCATAAGACCAGTTGAGCGCCATGAATTAGAAAAGTTAATTGAAATTTACCGCTCTGGCTATGAAGGGCTTGAAGAATACGCAGAAACGGACGAAAAAGATATTCGTGACTACCTTGAATGGCTTTACGAGGGCGAACCAAACGGATTTTTGGTAGCAGAAACTGAAAGTGAATTGATCGGTTTCATCAGCGTCCATACCGATTGGTGGGACAGGCGCTACCAACGCCGAACAGCAGAGTTTCATGAACTAGTCGTCAAAAGGGATTGGCAAAGCAAAGGCATAGGTAAGGCTTTGATGATGGCAGGACTGGATTATGCAAGGGCGAAAGGATGCGAATATGCAAGCCTATGGGTAGGTGAAGGTAATTTGAAGGCTCGCAAATGGTATCACCGTCTGGGTTTTGAAGAAGTAGGCAAAAGTTGGGGAGTTTGGGTGAGAATGGTTAAAAAGTTGATAAACGATGTTTAGTCCTTAAACTTCTTGAATGATAGCGAGCAAACCAAAGATAAACTTTTTAAAGTGAAGGGCATGTTTGTTCTGTTCATCTTCGTTTTGCTCTCGGCATAAAAGTTGGCGAAAAGAGTTGATGAAGGAGGTGAATTTGAAAAGTGGCGAACATTCAGGTTGTGACCATAGGTGAAGGAATGATTCGCTTGACGACTTTTAATCATCAAAGGCTGGAAACGGCGTCCTTGCTTGAAGTCCACATAGGTGGTGCTGAATTGAATGTTGCAGTTGCATTGGCTCAACTTGGTGTTCCCGTCGCTTGGATTTCAAAATTGCCCAACAATCCGCTGGGTTTGAGAATTGTTCAAGAGGCGCAAAGGTTTGGTGTTGACACTTCAAAAGTCCTTTGGACGCAAGAGGGTCGTGTCGGACTCTACTTTTACGAGAAAGGTGCATCGCCGAGACCAAGCAATGTCGTCTATGACCGACGACATTCTGCAATCAATACCCTTAAAGTTGACGAACTTGACTGGGACTTCATCGGTAAAGCGAAAATCTTGCACTTGACAGGAATTACACCTGCTTTAAGTGACCTTTGCAAACAATTAATTGCAGGTTGCATTTTTCGTGCGAAGGAACGGCGAATGTTCGTGAGTTTTGATGTCAACTATCGTTCAAAACTTTGGACGCCCGAACAGGCTCGGACAAATTTGCTACCACTCTTGCGTGGAGTTGACCTTTTGATTTGCACTAAGGACGATGCTGCGATTTTGTTTAACTTGACGGTAGATATTGAAACTATTGCCAGACAAATTCAAGCCAGTTTGAGAATTCCTAATGTTGCAGTCACTCATGGCGATAAGGCTGTTGTCACAACACCGCAAGGGACATTTTCGCAAGCAGGTTACAACATTCAAGAAGTTGATAGGCTCGGTGCAGGTGATGCCTTCGCTGCTGGATTGATTTATGGAATTTTGCAAGGCAATTGGGAAACTGGTTTGCGTTACGGCTTAGCGATGGCTGCAATTAAGCATACCATTCCAGGAGATTGGTTCATCGGAACAAAGTCTGAGATTGAAGCGATAATTCAGGCTCAACAGCGAGGGGTCGTGAGATGAACGCCTGCAAAAAGTTGCCACATTTCATTCGTTAAAAAACCGACGGCTTGAGCAACTGATGTGTCAAACTTTTGGTGGCGATTGATAAGATGAGGTTCATCAATCCCTTTTGGCTTTGGTTTTTGCCGATCTTGTTGAGTGCGCTTTGGTGGTCGGGAAAGTTTTTGCTGGGCATGACGCCAGCACGGAAAAAGTTCGTCCTCACATTGCGAGCCATCGTTGTTGTGCTTTTGGTGCTTGCACTCGCTGGCATCCAAGCAGTTCAAGTTCACCGTCGTGTTTGCACCATTTTCGTCGTTGATGCTTCCGAAAGCGTCGCCGAAGTTGCACGCCAAAAAGCAAGGGATTTCATCGCCCAAGCGATTCGCCAAGCAAGATACGATGACTTGACAGGCATTATCCTTTTCGGTCGTGACCCGATAGTTGAAATTCCGCCAACTCAACTTCGTTCGCTGCCAAACTTTGCAGCAGCGCCAGACAAATCCGCAACCGATATCGCTGCTGCGTTAAGGTTAGCGATGGGTTTGTTCCCTGATGGCTACTCTCGCCGAATAGTTTTGCTTTCCGACGGGAACGAAACCCACAGCGATGCATTAAGTGTCGCTTCGGTGGCGAGAACTGAAGGAATCACGATTGATGTCGTCCCATTGCAAACAGCCGAAAAGAAACAAGAAGTCATCGTCACCGATGTGCTGATGCCATCTGAAGTGAAGGTCGGTCAACCGTTTCCCGTGCGAGTAATCGCTGAGGCGACGACAGCATCTTCTGGCGTGCTAAGGATTGACCGAGACGGAGTTCCTATCAAAGAAGTTGCTGTCAACCTTTCGCCCGGAAAAAACTCGGTTGCGACGAGTTTGCGAATTGATAAGCCGGGTATAAGCCGTTTCCGATTCGTCCTTGAAACTTCTCCCGATACCGACCCGAGAAACAACATCGGCATGGGTTTAGTTTCTGTCAAGGGAAAGCCGAAAGTTTTGCTGGCTGAAGGTCAACCCGACCCAACAGGTGCTCTGGCGAAGGCTTTGAAAGCGAACGATTTGGAAGTTGTGCGGGTGAGCGAGGGCGGTTTGCCCACCCGCCCTGAAGAGTGGCAGCAGTTTGACGCCATCATCCTTTCCGACTATCCTGCATGGGCAATGTCAGAACCGCAAATGCGTGTGGTCCGAAGCGCCATCAGGGATACAGGCATCGGATTTTTGATGATTGGCGGCGAACAGTCATTTTTGCCCGGCGGCTATTATGGCTCTCCGATTGCAGAAATTTTACCTGTTGACTTGGATGTCAGGCAGCGAAAAGTTTACCCAGCAGCGACTGTCGTCATCATCATGGACACTTCGGGCAGTATGGCAGTGACGGAAGGCGGAGTTCAAAAAGTTCACTTGGCTGCTCACGCTGCAATTGAGACTCTGAAGATGCTCCGTCCTATTGACAGGTTTGGAGTCATCGTCAGTGGGATGGGAGCAGACTGGCTTGCGCCGATTCGCCCAGCGAAAGATGCGCCGAAAATCATTGAGCAAATCAGCCGAATTTACGCTGGTGGGGGCGGAATTTACTGCCGACCGAGTTTGGAACTTGCGGCAAAAGCGATTGTCGCCGAAGCGACGAGAGTTCGGCACATCATCATGCTCGCCGACACCGATGACTGCGATGAGCAAGAAGGTTGCTTTGAAATCGCTGCTCAACTGCGAAGGTTGGGAGTGACCTTGACAGTTGTCGGCATAGGTCGCCCCGATGGCATACACGCTCCCTTTTGTCAGCGACTTGCGAAAATCGGTGGCGGAAACTACTATGTCGCTCGCACCGCTCGCGATTTGCCAAAACTTTTCACCGCGGATGTCAGCATCATGACGCGCTCGGCAATTGAAGAAGGCGCTTTCATCCCAAAAATCGTCGGCGACGACGAAATGCTTCGCGGCGTTGATTGGCGACGGACGCCACCACTGCTCGCATACTGCTTGACTTCGGACAAGCCTTTGGCTCGCACATTGATGCGAACCGACAAAGATGACCCTTTGCTTGCCACTTGGCAGTTTGGTTTGGGCACATCAACAGCCTTCACTTCCGATGCCAAACCGAAATGGGCAAGGCAATGGGTTCAATGGGGCGATTTTGCGACTTTCTGGGCGAATGCAGTCAGAAGCGCTCTTCGCAAGGCAACTCAAACTCGCTACTCCGTCACAACTCAAGTTCGTCAAGGCGA
>JANXCD010000112.1 GCA_025060305.1 Armatimonadota bacterium
GGTGTGGGCAACTTGCATTGGGCTGAAAGGCTTGCCCAAACAGTTGGATTGACCCCTTCTCACTTTTTGACCCCTGAACAACTTCGGCGACAGCGGTTACAAAAATTGCTATAAGGCAAAAAGTCACAGAGCAAGGAGAGCCGATTGAGCAAATCCTTGAGCACTACAAGGGTCAAAATGCTTTTGTCGTCATTGAAGTCCTTTCAGTTGACCTCAAAACCCAAAAGCCATTGACAGGTCGCATAATCACTATAGCGCCTGACGAAGATAAAGCAGGCATGCCTGCAAGGAAAGCGAAAAGCGTTTGTTTCCTTACCGAGTGGGTTAACGAAACTGCATAGGTGGTGTTGTGTAATGCTATTGTGACTTTTGACCTCTGGCAAAGAGTTATACAAGTCTCTACGGGTAGGTGAGTGGTAGAAAAGGTTAGCGAATTTGACGGTCATTGCCTTTTCAGTTTGGTCAATTTTGGCTATTGGCTCTTGGAGAGAAAGTAATTCGTTTACAGTTTTTGCTGCTGGCGACATTATGATGTGCTCAAAGTGAGGTGATAAAAGTGAAAGAAGGGCAGTTTCGGAGTTGGACTGATTGGAGAAACGAATTCAGCGGCAATTTGGCTATCTTTTGCAGCGATGAAAGGTTCGCTAATGCAACCCTTGAGTTTTTAAGGCGACACTTAGACATTGAAAGATGCGATTTGTTCGTCGTGGCTGGTGGACCAGCCTTTTTGACCCAAAATGAAAGTTCACTTATTGAACGCCTTGAACTTCTGCTGAGAGCACACAAAATTAAAACTGTCGCCCTCATCTCTCACGAACTCTGTGGCTATTACAGCCACCGATATTCAGACCTTGACTCGGATGATTTGAGGCGAAAACAACTTGAGGACTTATCAAAGGCAGCAGCGCTCTTGAGGCAGATGGGCGTAAATGCCTATGCCTTCTTCGCTTATGTTGAAAATGGCGAAATTGTTTTTGAAGAAGTTGAAAACCAATGAACGAAGACGAAAAGCAAGCCAATGTGGAGTTGGTTTGTTATGGGAACATTGAAAGTCGGGACTGCTGGCTATAAGTATGAAGATTGGGTTGGACAAGTTTACCCCAAAGATTTGCCTGAACGGGATTTTTTGACCTATCTTGCCAAGTTCATTGATTGCGTTGAAATCAATGCCAGTTTTTATACTGTCCTGTCAACTTACACTTACAAAGCGATGGCTCGCAAGACACCGACAAATTTTGAATTTGTCGTCAAGGCTCATAAATCCTTCACTCATGAACCTGATCAAGCCGAAGAAGTTTTGCCCAAATTCAAAGAGTCAATTCAACCTCTACTTGAAGCAGGCAAACTCAGTTGCATCTTGCTTCAATTTCCTCAGCGCTTTCATAACACTCATGAAAATCGTGACTATCTAAAGCAAGTTGTTGATTGGCTTGGTGAATTTCCGCTCGTCGCCGAGTTTCGGCACATAAGTTGGGCAAAAGATTACGCCTTTGATTTCCTTAAAAAACTCGGTTTAGGTTTCGTCTGCGTTGATGAGCCTAATTTGCAGGGCTTGATGCCACCAATTGCGGTTGCGACATCTCCAATTGGCTATGTCCGCTTTCACGGTCGCAACGCCGAAAAATGGCACCATCACGAACATGCTTGGGAACGATATGACTACCTTTACAGCGAAGAAGAATTGCGAGAGTGGTTGCCCAAACTTCGCCAACTGGTTCAGCAAACTGATAAAACCTATGCTATCTTCAACAATCATTGGCAAGGAAAAGGCTTCATCAACGCTCAAATGTTGCGCCATTTGTTCTCCAACTTTTAACACCTTAATTCTGCTGTGGCATGGACAACTAAGCACCCAAAAACTTTACATAAAGAGTGCCGTCAAAATTTTCTTCACGGCTAAAGCAACCGTTTTGTTTTCACGAAATCTTTGAAAGGGGTGGTCAAATTGCGATGGGTTTTAGTTGTAACAGTCTTGGCTTTGGTCTTCACCACAATAACACTTTCTTTTCAAGGGAGTGAGCGACAAGTGAGTTTCCGTGAGCAGTTACAACGAAATTTGCTGCGCAACGGCGATTTTGAACAAGGGCTTGAAGTTTGGAGCACTGAGCATTATTGGTATGCTCGTGGTGAAGGTTTGAGCCATTGGGAGATTGACGAAAAGGTCGTCAAAAGCGGCAAGCGGTCGCTGAAAGTCACTGGCAAAAATAATCGTGGCATTGCCATTCAAGATTTGCGTCCGCCTTTTCCTGTCTGTCAAGTAAGCGGTTGGCTCAAATGCGAAAACTTGAAAGGTCATGCTTGGATTTTCATTGAGTTTATTGACGCTCAAGGCAAATGGCTCGCTGGCGTGGTCGTCGGCGAAGTTACGGGAACGACAGATTGGACTTTCGTGAGCAAAGAAGTGACGATGCCACCTGACGCTGTTACCTTTCGTGTTGATTTGCTTACGACCGAACCGAACGATGGCATCGCTTGGTTTGACGACATTTCTGTTGTGCCTGTCTTGCCACCAAGCGATGGCAAACCGCCAGCACCGCCGAAATTTCAAGTGAAGCCTGTTGAAGGCGAAGATGGAGCATTGCAAATCTCTTGGGATTTGCCTTCTGAAGAAGATGTTATCGCCGTTCAAATTTTCATTGAGCCAAAACCATTCACTTCTGTTGACAACTTGACGCCTCATGCTGTCGTGCAGCGCCATACTCGTTCGCTCATTTTGCGTGGTTTGGACCGTAAAGATTTTGTTCGTCCATACATCGGGCTTGTTGCCATTGATGTTGACGGAATGAAAAGCAAGCCTGAAGTGCAAAAATGTCAAGTCAAAGATTTGCGTCCGCCTGAACCTGTGTTTTTGGATGCGGAAGTTCTTTCAAGCGAGCAGCCGAAAGTTTATTTGCGTTGGCAACCTCATCCTTTTGACGATGACATTGTTGCTTTTGAGTTGCTCCGTCGCAATGGCGAAAAAGTTCAAACCGTTAAGCGCTTTGATGCCAACACAAAACAAGCGACTTTGACTTTGTTTTCGCCTGTTGACACTTTGGCTGTTGTCGCCGTTGATGAAGCCAGAAACAAATCGCAACCGCAGTGGGTCAGTTTGATTGCGAATTCGGCAAAGGTTTTGGACGCAGGTTTTGAAACTGGCGAAAATGTTCGCTTGCAAACGGTCAAAGGTCCTGTAACCCTTGCGCCTGAAGGCTTCAATCCAACTCAACTGCCTTCCAACCTCAATGAACTGCTCAAACTCAAACCTTTAGCAAAACAAGGTATCGTCTACTCACGCCAACTCATTCGCCCAGACAAAACTTCTTGGGGCAAACTCATTTTGCGAGCACAAATGCCAAAAGGCACTGACTTGAAAGTTGAAGTTACAGACGAAAAAGGGAACACGCTGATTGGCGAAGCCAAAGATGGGACAGATTTGTCAAGCCTTGACGCTAAAGTTTTGCGCTTGAAAGCCACTTTGATTGGCGATGGGACGAAAACACCTGTTTTGGAAGCATGGGGCTTGACGGTTAGGAAAGTTGGGCTTTTGTCAAGCGCCAAATCCTCAATCTCCACTCCCAAGCCTCAAAGTCATCAGTCCCAACTATCCAGTCCCAAGTCCCCAGTCCCAAGTCCCCAATCCCCAGTCCCCAGTCCCCAAACCTGGTTCGCTCATCCTTTGGCTCACATCTTTCGTGACACGAAACCTGAACTGACCAAAACTTGGGAACTTCATGTTGCCCGAAACGAATGGGAAGCAGTTCAGTTGGCTGTTCGCTGTGAGCGAAATCTTCTTTGGATGCGAGTGAAAGTTGAGCCTGAAGTTGAGCGATTGTTTGATGTCCAAATTCGCTATGTCGGCTACATTCATTTGCCTGCCAACTCCCGTGCCACTCCTGCTGAAGAACTTGTCCGCAAAGCGCCCGCCGATTTTCCTGACCCTTTGCTTGACCTGCCTTTTGTGCCCCTGAAGGCAAACGAAACTCAACCAGTTTTTGTCAAGTTGAGACCGAAACGAACGACGAAGGCTGGAGTTTACAATGTGCCATTGATCGTTCAAACTCCAGTAGGCGAGCAAAAGGCTAATTTGCGTGTTCGTGTTTACCTGTTCGTCTTTCCCGACCGAACTCGCCTTTGGTTCACCAATTGGTTTCATGTTAGCAATTTCGCTCAATATCACGGAGTTCCTGAATGGAGCAATGAGCACTTTCGCTGGATGAGACTTTATGCGAAGTTGATGAGAGAGCACAGGCAGAATGTTTTGCTTGTGCCTTTGGGTTTGGTGCGAGTTTGGCGTCGTGATGATGGCGGTCTACGATTTGACTTTAAACGATTTGACAGGTTCATTGAAACTTTTGAAGCCGAGGGCGTCGCTGAGCGTTTGGAACTTTCGCATGTCGGTGGGCGAAAAACTGGCAGGTGGGAAGACCCTGAATTTGTTGCACACTCGATTTGGGCGACAGATGAGTTGACTGGTGAAGGCGTTGAAGTGCCACTGGAAATTTTCCTGCAAGCCGTCCGTGACCACCTTAAAGCGACGAAGCGATTACACAAAACGATGCTTCACATCGCCGATGAGCCAATCCCTGTCAATGTTGAGTCTTGGAAGTCACTTTCCGACCGAGTGCGTCGTGCTGTGCCTGATTTGCCGAGAATTGACGCCATTCATGTCCCAAACCTTGAAGGCTACTTGGAAGTTTGGGTTCCGCAATTGGACTTCTTTGCGAAATGGTTTGAAATTTTCAAGCAACGACAAAGGGAAGGCAACGAAATTTGGTTTTACACCGCTTGGCTTCCACAAGGCAAGTGGACAAACCGTCTGATTGACTATCCGCTCATCAAAATTCGCTTGCTGCATTGGTTCAATGTCCGCTACAGTGCTACTGGGTTTTTGCATTGGGGTTGGAACTTTTGGGGCGATGTGATGACTGGCGAGTTGCAGTCGCCAGGCGACGGTTTCATCGTTTACCCTGGTCCAGCAGGTTCGCTTCGCATGGAAGCCCAAAGGGACGGGATTGAAGATGCGGAGTTGCTTTGGGCATTTGCTGAAAAGTTAGCGGGCAAAAAGAAACTTTCACCAGAGCAAGCATCAAACCTGCTTGAGCCGATACTCAAGCCAATCATCCGCAACTTCACCGACTACACGAAAGAGCCCAAAGAATTGGAAGCAGTTCGCAGGCAAGTTTTAGCGAAATTGTAAGGTCATACAAAACCCAAACAAATTCGTTGACCAGATTTATTTGCTCTTGCTCTTTGCTTCAAACCTTGTTGGTTTATGCAGGACTTCACCAAAAAACTTTGGAGATGAGTTTTGGCAGTAGCCCTACCATCCGAGTTTTCTTTCTGCGTCATCATTGCTTGCTTTCATGGTTTGCCCTAAACTTTTTTGCTGGTGAGTGAAAGATGCAATGGCGGTTTATCTTGCCTTTGCCACCAAGTATCAACCACCAATACACTGAGCGAGATGGACGATGGGTTTTGAGCCGAGAGGCATGGCATTACAAAACCCATTTGCGAAAAGCCTTTAAGAAACTCAAAGCCTTTGGCAAGTTGCAAATCAAGCAACTTGACACTGTGTCTTCTCTTTTTACCGAATTTGGAAGCCCCAACTCTGAACTTAGCACTCAGGATGAGATTTTTTTGCGTTTGCGTTTGGAGTTCTTTTTCAAGACTGCTCATCGCCGTGATTTGGACAATGGTCTGAAAATCGTGCAGGATTTGGTTTGCGAGGCGTTAAGCGTTGATGACAAAAATGTCGTTGCTGTTGAACTCATCAAGCGAGTTGACCCACAAAACCCACGCCTTGAAGTCACAATTTCTGCCCTTCCATGTTGGGATTTTTCGCAGCCGATGTTGCAAACTTCTTCTGCCCTTGATCTAAGACCTTTTGTTCCGCCCTTGAAATTGAAGCAATCAAAGCCTTCAAAACGCACCTTCAACCTTGCAAAATGGCTCGCCGAAAAAGACGATGAAGGGTTGATGCAATCTTGATAGACAAGGTTTGTGCCCAAAAAGAGCAAAGGCTCAAAACCCACGATATCAAATGAACCGCTCAACTTTCAAATCTCACACACTTGCGCACTAAAGCGTGCAAAAACGAATAAGTTCTCAATGCGAAAATCACGATACATTCGCAGGAGGTGATGATTTCGCTACATGGGCAAAACAATCGTCGTCAAAGT
>JANXCD010000113.1 GCA_025060305.1 Armatimonadota bacterium
GCTTGGATCACCTTTCAGCAGATATGAGCAAGGTTGATACAAGCAAGGCTGTCGTCGTTGAAGCCAAGCCGGGGGATGTGTCTTTTCATGATGGCTTGACCCTTCACTATTCATCGCCCAACACTTCCGACAAGCCACGATGGGCATTGGTTCTTGACTTCATTAACGCTGAGCGAGCAACTTATGTCGGCAAAGGCGAACCTAATTTTCCGAGAGTCCGCTAAAAATAAAACAGCATTTGCAAACTTTGCAAAGAGAAAGGAGGTAGCGAGTAATGTCATACCGAGTAATTGCTCAAATGCGACCTGACCGATACAAAGTCAGCGTTGACGAATACAAGGCTTATTGGCGAGATGGCTTTTTAGTCGTTAAAAATCTTGTGCCTTTAGACGAAGTTGATGGACTCAGAAGACACGCTACAGATTTGCTATATGGGCGAGTCCAAGTTTTCGGCATTGAGCCACCACCGCCTGATGCTACGGAGGAACAACTTCATGCTCGCTTTACACGAATTCACATGCTTCACCGAGTTGACTCAGTTGCTGAAAAATTTTTGCTTCACCCTCGCATTTTGGATGTCTTAGAAGCCCTTATTGGACCTGATGTTTTATGTCTTCAAACCATGTTGTTTTTCAACCCACCAGGCAAAGGCGGTCAAGGTTGGCATCAAGATGCCTACTACATCACGACCTATCCTGACACCCTAATTGGCACTTGGCTGGCTATTGATGCTGCCGACGAAGAAAACGGTTGTCTTTGGATGGCCGTTGGTTCGCATATTGAACCTATTTACCCTCCGCCCTTTCCAGAACAGGGTTTCGTTCACTCTGATGGTGCTTTCGCTGATTTGGAAATTGCGGAGAATGTCAGCAACCTTGATGATGAAATAAACACGCTGAGCAAAGTCGCAAGAAAATACGAATGGGTGCCAGTAATTTTGGAGCCAGGCGATGTTGCTTTCTTTCACGGTCATATCCTTCACAGGTCTTATCCCAACAGAAGCAAAGAAAGGTGGCGAAGAGCCTTTGTCAGCCACTATTGCAATGCTCGCTCTTGGGTTCCTTGGAATCACGGCATACCTTATGATGGTGATTGCGCCAATGACCAACACATCCTTGCACGAGGAACAACTCATTTGCCTTTCGCTAAACCTCGCTTTGGAACTCCTTGCGCTGCCATAGAGCCACCTGAAATCAGAATGCAGAAATCAGGGGCACGGATGATGGGTATGAATGGCGAAATGCAACCTGTAAAGGAAGTCCATGCTTGGGACCCAGAACAAGCGAAAGCGTGGAACACAAGAAAATCCTAAATGCCAGCCTGTTTTCAGAACAAAATTCGGTAGTAGGAGGTTACACCAACAAACTTTTGAGTGAAGATTGAAACTGGATATTTCGGCAGGGCACTTCCCTGTTTTTCGGGTCTATTTTAGGCATAGTTCACTCGCTCTTTCTGCAATTTGTTGTGCAGCATACTAAATTTGGAAATCCAGTTTGTTATTTAACAACTTTCACTCGGATTGTGTTCCAATCACGCACATAATCAAAATTGCGATTTAGGTTGTCCACATTTCGCTCCATTCTTTCAAGCCTTCGCTCAATGCTTTCAAGCCTTCTGTCAATTGACCGAAGCAAGAAGACGACATCGTTACCTTGGCTATGTGCTGGCGAGAAAAGCGAATGCACTGACAACCCTAAACCCAATCCGAGCAGGAAAATCAACAATGCCAATCTCCAAGCCTTCATTTTCTTTCACCTCCGCATCTATTTTGGGTCAAAGTTTTTGGTCGTTAACCTTCTCTTAACAATTTGCCTCTATCGCAAGTTCAACTGTCGTGTTAAAACCAAAGACGGATGGAATTTTTAATCTTCGCTGAAGTTCAAAGGTGACAATAGAAATGGACTGGCAAAAAGAGTTGATGCTTTGTCAAGAGATAGCCAAAGTAGGCAAGAGATTGTGGCAAGATGGATTGGTTGCTCATAACGATGGCAACATTTCCGCCAAAATTGACAACGATTGGATTTTGATAACGCCTTCAGGCGTTAACAAAGGCGCTTTGAAGCCATATCAAATCATCAAAATTCATTTGCAAAATGGCAGGATTGAAGGAAATAGTAAGCCTTCCCTTGAAACACCAATTCACCTTGCCATTTACGAAATTCGCTCAGATGTCAAAGCCATAGTTCATGCCCATCCGCCTTACGCAACTGCATTTGCTGCTGCTGGTATTGCTTTGATGGAGCCTGTATTCCCAGAGATGATTGTTCGTTTTGGTGAAATTCCGCTGGTTTCCTACGCCACTCCTGGGACAGAACGATTAGCCGAGATGGTGGCGGAAGTAATACAAGACCACGATGCAGCACTGCTTCAAAATCATGGTGCAATTACTGTTGGACGAAACCTTGAAGAAGCCTGCGGATTGATGGAAGCGTTGGAATGGACTGCAAAAGTTTTGTGGCTGGCTAAAGCCTTGGGCAACGCAATACCTTTAAGTCCATCGGAAATAGCAAGGCTATTTTCAATGCGACCTAAACCCGCTCAATAAAACAACAAAGAGGTGGCAGCAAAAGTATGAAAACGAAAAAAATGGTTCGTTGGGTTTATTGGCAAGAAAAGTTAGTGGTCATGGTAATTTTTTCCTGCGCTTTCGTTTCGGTCATTACTACTTTGGCAATTGCTATTTCTTTAGGTGTTGAGGCAATTGGCTTCTTTCGTGAAGTTTCATTGATTCGTTTTTTGACGGAAAAAGAATGGACTCCTCTCTTCTCCATCAAAAAGTTTGGGATTTTGCCCCTGCTTTGTGGGACTTTTCTCGTCGCTGGGATTGCAATGATTCTTTCTATCCCGATGGGCATAATCATAGCAACCTACTTAGCAGAATATGCTTCAGAACGAGCGAGGCGATTCTTGAAACCAGTGATTGAGGTTTTGGCTGGCATCCCCTCTGTTCTTTACGGCTATTTTGCTTTGTTGTTCGTAACGCCATTGTTTCAAAAATTCATCCCATCACTTTCAGGCTTCAATGCTTTTTCGCCAGGGATTGTGCTCGCCTTTATGGTTTTGCCGACAATTGCCTCGCTAAGCGAAGACATAATTTACGCTGTCCCGCAAAGCATAAGAGAAGCATCTTTCGCCTTAGGTGCGACGAAACTGCAAACTGTTTTCAGAGCAGTTTTGCCGGCAGCCTCTTCAGGAATTCTCGCTTCTTGCTTTCTCGGTTTTTCCAGAGCCATCGGCGAGACAATGCTTGTTACCATCGCTGCTGGTCAGATGCCTAATTTGACTATCAATCCCTTTGAACCAATTCAAACTATGACTGCCTATATCGTTCAAGTTTCTCTTGGAGATGTCCCTCACGGTTCTCTTGAGTATAAGACGATCTTTGCTGTAGGCTTATCCCTTTTCTTGATTACTCTCGTTTTCAACTTGCTTGGCTTATTCTTGCGAGAACGCTTCGTCAGAACTTTCCAGAGGTTAGGTTGAAACTTTTTGTTGCTCAACCTGAAATCAAAATATCAAAAATGCGTTTATCAAAGAGGGTGAAGTGAAGGATGGAAACAGCAATTGAGACAAGGCTTCAACAAGAGAAAGCAGCAATTCGCAAGCGAAAGCGAGAAATTCTGATGGAGCGAATTTTTCTAACTTTGTCGTGGATAACCCTTCTTTTCACAATTACAGTTTTACTGTCAATTTTGAGCAAGTTGTTTGTTGATGGCTTAACTCGTATCAACTGGCAATTTTTGACCAGTTTCCCATCACGGAAACCAGAACTGGCGGGAATTTTCTCGGCATGGGTTGGAACGATTTATGTCATGGCTTTAACAGCGGCTATTGCCCTTCCCCTCGGGATTGGAGCAGCGGTTTACCTTGAAGAGTTCTCTAAACGCAATTGGTTTACAAGGTTGATAGAGTTGAACATTAACAACCTTGCTGCTATTCCTGCAATTATTTACGGACTGTTGGGCTTGCAGGTTTTCGTCCGATGGTTCAACATGGGGGAAAGTGTCTTGGCTGGCGCTTGCACTTTGGCGATAATGAGTTTGCCTGTTATCATTGTTGCTTCTCGTGAGGCATTAAGGGCTGTGCCCAACTCAATTCGTGAGGCGTCTTTGGCTTTGGGAGCGACAAAGTGGCAGACAGTTAGCAACCATACCTTGCCCCTTGCATTGCCCGGCATATTGACAGGAACGATTTTGGCTTTGTCAAGAGCAATCGGGGAAGCAGCGCCTTTGGTCACAATTGGAGCGTTGACATTCATTGCTTTTCTTCCAGTATCGCCTCTTGATCCCTTCACTGTTTTGCCCATTCAAGCCTACAATTGGGTTTCACGCCCTCAACCTGAATTTCACCAAAACGCTGCAGCAGCGTTAATTGTCTTGCTTGTCTTATTGCTTTTGATGAACAGCACTGCTATTTACCTTCGCAACCGTTACCAACAAAGGTGGAGGATTTGAAATTCTGCTGAAAGGTTCGGCTTTTTCTAAACCGAAAAATTTGGAAAGTTAGTGGTTTATCCTGCTCAATGATGAAAATTCTGAAGCCCCTTATTCAATCAGATTTTTCGTGATGCATCAACAAGGGGAACTGTCAAATGTAGGTTGATGAATTGAAATAAGGCGAAGAATGCCGGGGGCGGGACTTGAACCCGCACGGGCTTTCGCCCCCCAGATTTTAAGTCTGGTGCGTCTGCCTTTTCCGCCACCCCGGCAAATTTCTATCAATCAATTTTGGCATGCGAAAATTGGTCGTAAATATTGATGAAAGCAAAGACTTAGAATGTTATGCCAACCGATTAATCAACCCTTCACATGGCGATGACTGAAACGCTTAGTTTTTATTTTGGCTGAGAAAGCAAAATTTTCTTTGCACGCTCTGGTGTAATTATGTCCACACCTGTATCAACTACCTTCGGAATTTCCTTGCCCTCAAGCGCTTGCTTCAAGTATCGGACAGCAAGATAACCCATTCTGTAGGGGCGTTGTTCAACAATAGCCTGAACTACGCCTTCAGCGCAAAAGCGAACTGTGTCGGGAAGGGCGTCAAAACCTACAATTTTGACTTTTCCCGATTTGCCTGCTGCTTTTATGCCTTGAGCAGCGCCAGGGGCGCCAGGAGCGTTAACTCCAAAAATTCCCCCAAGGTCTGGATGGGCTGTTAATGCGTTTTCAGTGATGTTGAGAGCCATAGTTTGGTCACTTTGACATGCTTGCTCAGAAACGATCTTAATCTGTGGATACTTAGCAATTACTCCTTTGAAACCTTTGACTCGTTGCATCAAGTTTTCCGCTCCTGGGACACCCTGAATGATCAGCACTTTCCCTTTACCTCCCATCAGTTTCGCTAATTCTTTTGCTGCAATTTCTCCTGCTTTTTCATTGTCTGTCCCAATGTAAGCAAGCCTTTTTGGGGTTTTAGCATCGGAATCAACTGTCACAACAGGGATGCCTTTTGAAATGGCTTTTTCAATGACAGGGACGAGTGCTTTCCCATCGCAAGGCGAAATTCCAATTGCATCAACGCCACGAATAATTAAATTCTCCACGATGTCAATTTGCTTATCAACTTCCGTCTCCGCTGACGGACCAACAAAAGTTAACTTCAAACCAAATTGTTTTGCTGCTGCTTCTGCACCCTTTTTGCAACGAACCCAATACTCGCCAGTCAACGCTTTTGGGACGATAGCGATGTGCCATCGCTTTTTGTCAGCCTGAGAAACCAAAGTTGAAAACAAGGTCAGCATAAGCCCAAACAGTGCAGCGGAAACCAAAGCCGTCTTCACTCTCATAGTCCCTTGCACCTCCACACAAGCGAAGGCATTGCTTTTCTCAAACGAAAGCAATCTACATCGGCAATTTTAGTCCACAACATGACTGATGTTAACGCATTGGACGAAGGGAAACATCAAGTTTTTTTGCTGATGTCAACTTAGACAAAGATTTGGCTCATTTTTTGAACCTCCTTTTTGGTTTTTTGTTTGCTTTTCTGCCCCCGATTTGTCTTTGTTGAATTTTGTGCGATAGTTTTTTGGGGCAAATCGTTGCACATACTTGTTTGGCTAACAAGCAAGCAGACGGAGCGTTATCCTGAAACAGAAAACTTTGAGTGAGGTGAATGCGAAATGGAGAAGTTGTTGGCTGTAGCGATGGC
>JANXCD010000114.1 GCA_025060305.1 Armatimonadota bacterium
AGTTGGCATCAAAAGTTCACCTGATGCAATGAAATCGCCACTGTCGGAAAAAAAGCAATAGGTCGGATAAACTGTCGGCAAGTAGATGGCGAAAGGGACAAAGAAAGCGGATAACGCTCCAACCCACCAACGCACTCTTACGCTTTTCGCTCCCATCACTTTCAATCACCAGTCCCCAGTCCCCAGCCCCTAACCTTAAGCACTGCCTGTTTCGCTTTCTCTCGGATTTGAAGGATTTGCTCCTGAGAAATTTGATGCTCAAAACTTCTCAGACCTGACAACTTGAAACCGTGTTTTGATGCGATGTTTGCAATTTCCAAAATCTGCTCAAGGCGAATGTCACGACCGACCGTGAAAGGTTCAAGCCTACCTTCAAGGGCAAGCAACATCGTCTCGGCAACACAAGCCAAAGTCAAGTTATCGGGCAAGCCAATTGAAAACTCCCATCTGGGCTGACCAGGAACTTCAACAATTCCGCCATCAATAACCAAAACATCGTCCCTTTCCTTGCGGACTCGTTCGGATACATCTCTTGGGCGAGCGACATCGCAAACGACGCAACCCGATTTCAAATGCTCAGGCTCAATCACTGCATCAATTGCGCTTGTGACGGAGATGACAATATCGGCTCGGCTCAAGCCTTCAGCGATGTTGGTGGCAACTTGAATTGAAGCCGAACTATTTGAAAGCAATTCCCTTCGCAAAGAATTCAGCCTATCTTCGTCACGACCAACAATCACAACTTCCGAAACTGGTGAGATGTTAACTTTGTTTCCGACTTCTGCTCCTTTGCTGAGCAAGTAAGCGCAAGCCTTGCCGATTGAACCAGTTGCGCCCACAACAGCAGCGACCGCATTTTGCCAATCAATGCCCATAAGTTCAGCAGCAAGTTTCGTCGCTTCAATGGCTGTCCAAGTCGTGTAACTGTTTCCTGTCGTGATTGGAATTGGCGACCGTTTTTGAAGTTCCAAACCGCTGTCGCCGACAATAGCAGTAAATGCGCCCAGCCCGACAATTTCTGCACCCAAATCCTTTGCTATCTTGCAGGCTTCAGTGAGCAAATTGATTGTTTTGGCTTCGTTTTCAAGCATCATTTTTGCTGTCGTCGGGACACCGATGAGCCATCCTTGCGTTTGTGAGCCAGTTGCCGACTTGATGCCATCAATCTTGCCCAACAATTTCGGGCTCATCCGCCAAAGCATCGCTTCAACTAAAGCAGAGGGCAAAAACTTGACAAAAGGATATTTTCGGGCTACATCTCGCTTCAAGTCAAAAGGGTGAACCAAAAAGGCAAAGCGATGCATTTTCTATCGCTCCCTGTTCGGAAAAGTTTGAGCCGATAAAAGGATAGCAAGCATCAGAAAAATTGTCACTTGTGAACTTTGGGCTTTGAATTCCCTTGTGGCTTTGCAGTCTATCAGTTTTTCAATGCCAAAGAATTGTTTGAGCGACTCCAAAGTTAATCGGTCCAACAACAGTTGAAGGAATTTTTAGCGGTGTCCCTTTCAGTTAAAAGACGATTACAGCAAAATTGAAGTCTTGAAAAATTTGAAAAGGAGGCGAAAAAATATGGCAGGCATAGGTTGCTCTTCGCTTTTATTTGCCTGTCACGACCGAGCAACAACTTTGCAAGTCTTGCGAGATGTAGGCATTGAGAGTGTGGACTTGTGGAGTTTTCCTAACTGGGTAGAGCATGTTAAGTTGGACAGCGATGAACCTGAGAGAATTGCCGAAGAAGTGAAGCAAATGGGCTTAAGAGTTTGCGCCTTGACCCTTTACACATCCGACCCGCAAAGGTTGAAGAAAGGAGTAGAATTTGCTTACCGTCTGAAAGCACCAATAGTTGTCAACGGAGTTCAGGGGCGCAGTTGGGACGAATTTGAAGAATTTTTGCGACCTGCAATGGATTCGTTGTCTCAGACTGGTGTCAAATTGGCAATTGAAAATCACACCGATAACCTTTTGGACAGCAGCGACCGAGCAGCGGAATTTTGCAGACGCTTTCCTGCCGACCTGATTGGCATAACTTTCGCACCAACACATTGCTTTGTCATAGGCGAGCGACCCAATGATTGGATTCATCGCTTCTCAGACCGAATTTTGCTGCTTTACCTTTGGGATGTTTCGCCACGCAATTGCGGATTGGCATGGTGGAGAAGAAATTGGAACAAATTCCCAGAAGAACAATTCCCAGGAAATGGCGCCTTAGATTTTCAAGCCATAGCCGATGCCATTAAAGTTAGTGGCTGTAAAGCCGAGAAAGTGATTTGCTTACATGGGACGGAAAGTTGGAGTTCAGACCAACTGAAATCACATCTGCAAACTGCTTTGAAATTTCTGCAAAGTATCGGCTTATCCTGTTAGGGCTCGTTCTACACTCAAAAAGTTGTTGACAAGTTTTAGGGGCTGATGAAAGCCAATCCTAACTTAAGCCTTCGCTCTTTCTTCAAGGTATGTTGGCAATATGCCGTTGAACTTTTCAGCAGGGCAGTAGCCCCGCCTTCCGAGAGATTTTCAGTCAATTCGGAGGGCACGCCTACTGGCGTGCCGATTTTTTTCTGTCTTGATTTCTTCTGTTGGGCAGTAGTCCGACCTTGGGGTTACACTAACAAACTTTTGAAGAGTGTAAGCCTTTATTCCCTTGTTACCAAGTTGACGAAGATGTCTTCAAGGGTCATTTCTTCACGGCGCAGTTCAAGCAAGCCCCATCCGTTTCTGACAATGAACTCAGCAAGTTTTTCACGGATGTCATGTCCAGCGGGCGCTTCAACAGCAAAGGAGTTATCGCCGACACGCTCTACCTTAATAACTCCATCAAGTTGCTCTAATGCGCTCAAAGGTTGCGATGGGACTCGTGCGAGCCGAATGAGAATTCTTTCTGAATGTTGTAACCTCCGTGATAAACCTTCAGGCGTGTCTTCAGCAACGATTTGTCCCTTATGGATAATAAGGACTCGCTCACAAGTCATGGAAACTTCTGGCAAAATGTGAGTGCTCAAGATGATAGTTCGCTCGCCAGCCATGCTTTTGATGAGTTGCCGAACTTCACGAACTTGCACTGGGTCAAGCCCGATAGTTGGCTCATCCAAAATGAGGACTTGCGGGTCATGGACAATGGCTTGGGCTATTCCAACTCTTTGGCGATAACCTTTGGACAAGTGCCCAACAATTCTATCAGCAACTTCAACCAAACCGCACCTTTCCATTACATAGTCCACACGGTCACGAATTCTTTTGCGTTGGATGCCACGAACACGAGCCATATAGCCAAGATACTCTCGGACACGCATTTCGTTGTAAAGTGGGACTGTTTCTGGCAAATAGCCAGTTATACGGCGGACTTCCAAAGAGTTTTCAACGACATCGTAACCACCTACTTTTGCTGTTCCTGTTGTCGGGCTCAAAAATCCAGTTAAAATCCTCATAGTTGTCGTTTTGCCTGCACCGTTTGGACCGAGAAAACCTAAAATTTCGCCCTTTTGGACATCAAAGGTTACATCGTCAAGTGCTCTTAGTTCGCCGTAAAACTTTGTCAATCCTGCCACTTCAATCATGGTGCTTTCGCCCTCCAAATTTCTTCAGTGACGGAAAAGTTTTGCAGTTCTCTGCTTGCAAAGCCGTGCCAAAATTTTAGCGCAACTGTCAAATTCAAAAACTGCTTCAAGGGGGTCGGTTCACTAATGGAGCAAAGGTTAAGACTTGGCATCCCTAAGGGAAGTTTGCAAGAAGCAACTTTGAGACTAATGAAAATGGCTGGCTGGGAAGTCCATGTTGAAGGGCGCTCCCATTTCCCTCGCATTAACGACCCTGAAATTCAAGCGATTTTGCTCAGAGCGCAAGAAATCCCACGCTATGTTGCAGAAGGTGTTTTAGATGCTGGCATAACTGGCTACGACCAAATCGTTGAAAACGAAGTTGAAGACCAAGTGGTGCAGGTTGCTGAATTCGTTTACTCCAAACAAGGTTTGGGCAAAGTCAGGCTCGTCATTGCTGTTCACAACGATTCGCCTTACCAAAGGGCTGAAGATTTAGAAGGCAAGCGAATTGCTACCGAGTTGCCGAACACTGTCAAAAAGTTTTTTCAGCAGCGTGGCATCAAAACGAGAGTTGAATTTTCTTGGGGCGCAACAGAAGCGAAAGTCCCTGAACTCGTTGATGCAATCGCTGATGTGACTGAAACGGGAGCAAGTTTAAGGGCAAATAACTTGCGCATTATTGAGACAATTTTGGAGTCAACCACAAGGCTCATCGCTAATCCTCAATCTTGGCAAGACCAATGGAAGCAACGAAAAATTCGGCACATGGCTTTGCTTTTGCAAGGAGCATTAACGGCTCAGCAAAAAGTTGGGCTGAAGTTGAATGTTTCAAGGAAAGATTTGCCGAAAGTTTTGTCGGCACTGCCAGCGATGAAAGCACCAACGATTTCTCCCTTAGCCGATGAGGATTGGGTTGCAATTGAAGTTGTCGTTGACGAATTAAAAGTCCGCGAACTCATCCCACAACTCAAAGAAGCAGGTGCCCAAGACATCATTGAATATCCGCTCAACAAAGTAGTGCCATGATTGAGTTTTTGGAAACTGCTTTGAACTCGTAAACTTTTTGTTTGGACTGAGAAGGAGATCCCTTTCAACTGGACTTGCGAAGATGATTGTGCTACAATGGTTTTTTGACTTTTCAACCTTTGTCAAATTGCTTTTGAGGAGGCTTTTAGCCATGAAGGAAAATTCAATGCGCCAGATGCTTCTTTTCTGTTTGTGCATAATCGTTTTTGGAATTGCGTCCAAAGTTTTTGGTCAATCTGTCTCAATCTATCGGGAACTTTACAATGGCGTGGATGAGCGAAATCTTCGCTCCGTTGTTGAGAACCTCTCTTCCCTTGGCTCACGAGTGGTTGGTTACCCTGGAGAAGGACTTGCTGCCGAATATGTCCGACAAAAGTTCATTGAGATCGGGCTTGATGCCGTTAGGGAACAAACCTTTTACGCAGTTACTCCCATTGAAGAAACTCCTACCTACATGGAAATTCCGAGGCTTGGAAAGCGCTATCGCATTTATCCGCTTTGGCCAAACCTTGTAAGGACAAGTCAAACTCCACCTGATGGTTTGAAAGGTCATTTAATTTATGCTGGCGTTGGCAGGTTGGAGTCTTTCAATGGCAAAAAGGTTGCAGGTTCAATTGCTTTGATGGATTTCAATTCAAGCACTGATTGGCTCAACGCTATCTTTTTGGGCGGTAAGGCTATTCTTTTCATTGAACCTGAGGACACTTTCAGAGGCGAAGCCGAACTGAAGTTCTTGACAACTCCCATTGACATTCCCCGTTACTGGATGCCGAGAAAGGATGCTTTAGAATTGCTTTCTCTTTTGGAGCGGCAAAAGGATTTGGAAGCAGTCATAAATTGCCGAATGACTTGGAAGAAAGTTCCTTTCCGAAACATTGAAGGCATCATCTGGGGTGTTGACCCGAAGAGACGCAATGAAGTTTTAGTCGTTCAGGCTTACTACGACAGCATGAGCGTTGTCCCTTCACTTGCACCTGGTGCTGAACAGGCATGCAGTATTGCTGCTCTTTTTGAACTTGCCCGTTTGCTCAAGCGCTACCCTCCTGACAGGACAGTTGTTTTCCTTGCCAATTCAGCCCATTGTCTTGGCTTGCGTGGCGAGTCTCTTTACATCTACGATTGGCTTCAAAAAGAAAAAGAAAACGATGCAGCCATCAAGGAAGGCAAAGCACCTTCTTTGCTCACTTTCGTCAGCATAGATTTGTCAACAAGGACACCCATTTGCGGCATTTTTTACAAAGGCTATTTCTGGGACTATCACGAAGATCGGCAATGGCAGTTTTCCGACATAGGCAAACTTTGCCGTGAAACTGTTGAGCGTGTCGGTTTGATTTTTGGTTTCCAGCCCGAAACAAGGTTTGTTGACGCTATCAATCCCATCAAAGGCAAAAGTTGGCGAACTTATTGCTTGGGTCGGCTGGCACTTGGAAGCGAGATGGCTACAATCGCCGCTAAAACTGGAATTGCTTTCGCAACAGTGAACGATGCTCGCCCTTATGTTGATACTCCTTTTGACACCATTGACAAAGTTAACTTTGACAACTTGAAGGCTCAAGTTCAGATTATCGCTTGTGCCCTTTACG
>JANXCD010000115.1 GCA_025060305.1 Armatimonadota bacterium
AGCGCCGTCTTTAGACGGCGGAATTTTTTCGCCGAATAAATTCGGCGCTTGTAAATTCGTCATCAACCACTGGCTAAAGCCAGTGGCATGGATATAAAGCACCAACAAACTTTGAAGTAAAGAGCGTTTGCCTTTTAGACTTTAATTCGGAGGGCAAGCCTAAGGCTTGCCGATTTTTCTCTGTCTCAAAAGGCACGCTTACCAGCGTGCCGATTTTTTTCTCGTCAGGCGATAACCCGACCATCCAGAATTTTGTCAGCGCTGATGGTTTGCGCCTTCATGAAAATTTCGCCAAATAGAGTTAACGCTCGTTAAAACCTTCATTAAGCCACGATTAAGAAAAAATGGGGCTGGTAGGCTTGGCTCTTCAAGGTAAAGTTCCAAAGCCTCCTTCAGGCTCTCAATTGCTTCTTCCGTCCCTCTTTTTCTGGCGACATCAACTTTCAGACACTGAGCGCCGAACTAATCACCTTCACGCCGAATAACGGCAGCGAAGATTTGCTCCATCCTTTCACCTCTCGCTAAATCGGAGGGCTTTACTCTCGCAGCACTGAATTTCCAGTTGGGCATGAGCCTAATCTTACGAAGATGTCCAAACGCTCTTTACTTCAAATGTTGTTGAATGCTTTTTCACAACCATGCTATAGGCTTTAGCCCATAGTCACTGACAAAAGGAAGGGATAGGTGAAACCAGCCCAAAATTTACGGGCGGATTTCATCCGCTACAACGGTTATCGCCGAATGAATTCGGCGCTCAGTTTGTTCGTCATCAACCACTGGCTAAAGCCAGTGGCATGGGTAAACGAGCACCAAAAAACTTTGTAGTAAAGAGCGATGTCCAAAAAAACTATGCGACATGAGGTTTGAGGTCGTAAAGTGGGGCAAAAATCCTTCTTGCTTTGTCGCTTTGCCAGAGTTATCATTCCTTCAGCGCTCTCAATTCAACTTTAGGAGGTCGGTTTATGCAGGTGACGAATTTGCTTGAGCAAGTTCAAAGGTTAAGGGAAGAAGCGGAAAAGGCTTTGCAAAGGGCTGAAACCCTTGAAGCCGTTGAGGAAGTCAGGAAAAGGTTTTTGGGACGCAAAGGCGAATTAAATGCAATATTGCGAAGTCTTTCTCAACTTTCGCCCCAAGAACGAAAGCAAGTTGGTTCTGAAGCAAACGCCCTTCGTGATTGGCTTGAAGAAGCGATCCGCAAAAGAGAACAAGAAGTTCGCCAAATAACTTTGCAAAAGCAATTGGAGCAGGAGCGAATTGATGTCACTTTGCCGGGACGAATTTGGCAACCTGGCGGTCTTCACCCTTTGACTTTGACCATCAATGAAATTTGCAGCATCTTCACTGACTTGGGTTTTGAAGTTGTTGACGGTCCTGAAGTTGAGGACGAGTGGCACAATTTCATCGCTTTGAACATCCCGCCAGACCACCCAGCACGAGACGACCACGACAGTTTCTACATCGCTGGCGATTGGGAGCAAGGCAAAGAGATTTTGCTTCGGACAGAAACTTCGGCAGTCCAAATTCGTGTCATGGAGAGCCGAAAGCCACCAGTCCGAATAGTTTCGCCTGGGCGAGTTTACAGGCGTGACCCCTTTGACCGAACACATTCGCCCGTTTTCCACCAAGTTGAAGGATTGCTCGTTGACGAAGATGTGACTTTCGCTGATTTGAAGGGAACTCTTTACGCTTTCGCTCAACGCTTTTTCGGCGAGTGGGTTCAAATTCGTTTTAGACCGCACCACTTTCCGTTCACTGAGCCGAGCGCTGAAGTTTTGGTCAGTTGCGTTTTCTGCAAGGGAAGCGGTTGCAGCGTTTGCAAACAAACAGGTTGGCTTGAAGTTTTAGGCTGCGGCATGGTTCACCCTGCGGTTTTGGAAAATGTCGGCTATGACCCTGAAAAGTGGCAAGGCTACGCCTTTGGCATGGGAGTTGAACGGCTCGCCATGTTGCGTTACGGCATTGACGACATCAGGCTGTTTTACGAAAATGACCTTCGGTTTTTGAAGCAGTTTAATTGATGGCAAAATTCTGCGAAATTTCTATCATCAGTTTTAACGGCGGTTATAACTCTTTGATCAAAGAAGGAGCGGAGATGAAACTAAAGCATTGGCTTTGATTAGCAGTTTTGTTTGTGATATTGTTAACGATGGTTGCATCCTTTTACGCCACAAACCAGCGTCAACAAAGCAATAAAAAGTTAACCTATCCCTCCCCGCTCCTGTATTTTCTTGAACGAAGAGCACGAGTTGACATCGTTCTACCAATGTAGCGATTGAGGTGATAAAGGATGAGGTTGAAGGAGATGTTGCCTTATCAAATTCATGAGGCAATCGCTAAAAATGTGCCGTTACTTATCCCTGCCGGTTGTGTTGAATGTCACGGCAATCACCTTGGGGTAGGTGTTGACACCATCATCGTTGAGGAACTATGTTGTGCTATTGCTGAACGCTTACCTGCAGTGATTGCTCCGACGATTGACTACGGTCCAACAGGTTGGGCGGTCAGCGGTCCTGAAGAAGGAACGATGGATGTGAATGGCAATCACTTTTACCTTTTTGTCAAAGATGTGCTCCTGTCCTTTTTGCTGATGGGTTGGCAGCGTATCTTTGTCATCATCCATCATCAGGGAATGGATGGACCTGAAGCGCTTGCTTTTCGCAAAGCGGCAGCAGAGTTGGCATTTGAGTTGACAAGGCAGAAAAAAGGGTTGGGCTGGTGGGGGTTTCAAAGTCCAGAAACACACGGTAATGTCTGGACACGGATAAGGGTTATGCCTTCAGTTTTGCCTGAAGTATCGGAAATTTGTCGTGGTGACCATGCTGGCTATTTTGAGACAAGTCTGATGCTTTATCTTCGTCCTGAGGCTGTGGATTTGAGCCAACTTCAAAAGTCAACTTTCTGGTATGCTGATCAACCTAACAGCCCTGCCAAAAATGCAAATCGTGAAGATGGCGAAATTTTCTTCAAAGCAATGGTGGAATCGTGGGTTAAGTTCTTGCAGAGTTAAAAAACTTCGCCAAAACTGACAGAGAAATTCGCCACTATCTCAAGACAATGACTGAAATTCTCTATTGAAACTTTTCGCTCGCTGGCAAAACCAACGACTTAGCGATTGAAACTGCCTTAATGTATCTTTTGAGGGGCAATGAAGGTGGCGCAGGTCTATCAAGGCAAAACAGGTAGCCAGTGAAATTTTCGCCCAGACCAATCTCGGTTTTCTCAACGACTTCCTTCTCCATCAACTCATCGCTCTCCATTAATTTGTCAACCGATATGTTTCCACCCAAAGCCGTTTGTCGCCCGTAAGTTCGTTTGTATTCGGCAAGTTCATTTCGGCTGATGCATTCAAGGGGCAAAATCACATCAAAACCGCTTTTGCGAACGAATTTCAAAAAGGTCAAGGCATTGCCACTGGTGTAAAAGAAAACCGCTAAATTTCGTTTTTTCAACTCTGAGACTAACTGCCAATGGTAAGGAAGGACGATGCTACGATATTCTTTGTCCGTCATGAAAGCAGCATGAGTGTATGCCAAGTCGGCATGAAGCCAAATTCCATCAAAAGGCTTCTGCCCAAAATTTGAAAGTCGTTTGAAAGCAATCTCAACAGTGTCAAGAATTAACCTGATGCCAGTCTCAAAAATCTCATCAAGCATGGGATGTTGAATTTGGATGAACTCAACCCATTGCCTACTGCCGAGAAGCCTCCTCGCCAAAGTGCAAGGCTCAAGAAAAGAAAGTGTAACAAATCTTTCTTGCCTAATTGTTTGAGCGATCTGAGTTTCTAAATTTTGAGGCAATCTTTCTTCATGGGCTTTAAGCCTTAAGCGAATTTCATGCCAATCGCTCAGTTGCTTGATAGGAAAGTCAATTTCTTGTGGCTCTGCCGAGTAAACTTTCCAGTGCTTGCGTGTCACGCCGTCGGTGTCTGCGATGATTTTGTATTCGTCTGTTTCATCCAGCAGTTTTTCCTTCATGCCAGCAGTGCAGTCAACCGAAATGCAAACCAAGTCAAGGTCAAAAAATTCGGCTACGGAAGCATTTTCGGGCAACCCTTCTTTTTCCCATTGCTTAATGGTTTCAGGCAAAAAATAGGCATCAACGCAGGGAACTCTGTCAACGGGCTGTTGCTTAATTGCTCGCCAAACACGCTCTTTTGGTGAAAGATTTTTAGGGCGCTCAATTTGCTTTGGCTTTGACTTCCAAAATTGCATTTTTGTCACCTTCCTTGCGCTTTCAATTCGTAAAGAATTTTGACATTTCAAACACCTGCCAAAGCCCAAAGGGGACGAAGCAAAATTTTTTGCGGTAGATTTTTAGCGCAGCAAATTCCATCTTGCTGGCGAAACTTAGGTTCAAAGAGGTGATCAAGGTGAAAGCAATTATTTTGCTCTCAACGATTTTGGCTGCGTTATTACTGTCTCATGGCTACAGTCAATTGAAAGTTAATTGGGACTTTGAGCCAACAGGAACGCTCAAAAGCGTGAGCGTTAACGAAAGCCTTCTTATACAAAACTTCAGCGCCGTTCTCATTAGACCTGGCTGGCAAGGGAGTTATGCCGACCAACTCAATCCAGCAACTGTCAAGGCTCTTCAGCAACGCAACGGCGATTTGGTTTGGAAAGGTTTACTTTTTGGTGATGGCGCTTCCGTTGCTTTTGAGCAAAGGGCAACAATCAAAAATGGAGAAATTTTGTTGTCCTATCAGTTCCGCTCTGAAACTGAGTTCACTGTGGAAACTTTATTGCTTCGTTGCTTTTTGCCTACAGAAGGTAATGCTGGCAAAGCAAGATGGGTTGCCGTTGATGAAATGTCGCTTGAGATCTTGAGCGGAACTTTTCCCGAAAAATTGCCTGAACGATATCACTTGTTGACGAGAGGCAACTTGTCTTGGTTGATGTGGATTTTGCCATCAGGCTACGCTCTGCTTTTTGACCTTCGTGAGAGCAACATCGTCGGTGTCAACTTGCAAGATGACCGTCGCTTCAATCTCAACGCTTTTGAGTTGCAAATTCCTCTTTTCAGTGGCAGGTTGAATGTCGGCAAGCAGGTGAATTCAAAGTTGCGGTTGCTTGTTTTGACGAATGACGAGGCAATTCAATGGGAAAAAGAGATGCGGGAAAAAATTGACCGTGAACGAACAACGATTTTGCAAAAGCGAGCACCTTTGAAATTGAAAAAAGTGAAGCCGAACGCAAAAACTTTGCGCCGTTACGAAACCCTTAAAGTGAAAGTTGACTTTGACGCAACTTACGATAACCCCTTTGACCCAGAACAAATCAGGGTTGAAGCAGAAATCGTTTTGCCTTCAGGAAAGCGAGTGCGAGTTCCGGGATTTTTCACTCAAGACTTTGAGCGAGTGACACAGGACAGGGGGCAAGGGGCAAGGGAGATTTTGAAAAGAGTTGGTGAACCTTACTTTGCTGTCAGGTTTACGCCGACGGAAATTGGGACTTACCGATACAGGGTCGTCATAACGGGACGAGGGACGGGTGACGAGGGGCGAGAGAAAAAACAGGTTGCATCAAATTGGCTAACTCTTCAAGTTTTGCCCAACCCAAAAGCGAAAGGTTTCGTTCGCAAAGGCAAGTTCTGGCACTTGCAATTTGATGGTGGGACTCCCTTTGTGCCTGTCGGCTTGAATGTCTGTTGGTCTGGCAACAATTTGAGCGCCTACGAAAAATGGTTCTCTTCAATGCGTCAAAACGGAGCAAACTTCGCACGCATCTGGCTCGTCCGTTGGAATATGGGCTTGGAGTGGATGCCTGGCGATGGAAGTGGAATGTATCTCGGTTTGGGCAAGTATGCCCTTGACAATGCATGGCGCATTGACGAACTCATCCGCATCGCAGAACGCAACGGCATTTACTTGATGCTTTGTTTGGGCTATCACGGCGAACTGGCTGACAAACCCCTTTACTTCGGCGAACAAGCATGGGACAAAAATCCATACAACCGTCAAAATGGTGGTCCGTGCGATAAGCCATCAGACTTTTGGACGAACCCTGAAGCACGACGACTTTACAAACAGCGACTTCGCTACATCGTTGCCCGTTACGCTCACAGCCCAAATGTCCTTGCTTTTGAGTTTTGGAACGAAGTTTATGCG
>JANXCD010000116.1 GCA_025060305.1 Armatimonadota bacterium
AAGTTTTCTATGGCATAGAACCGAGGCGAAAAAGGGATGGAATTTGCCTTGTTGATGCACGCACTGGACAAATCATCTGGGGTTGGGACAAACCGACAGAACACATTCATGATCAAGGCATGGCTGCTGATATTGACCCTAACCATCAAGGAATGGAGTGTTTTGCTGGCGAACGAGATTTCCCTGAACAACGCTGGCTTTTGAGCGCCAAAGGTGAAATTTTGCTTGAAGGCAAAATCCCAACCCTTTCACCAAAAGGAGTTTGGTGGGATGATAACCCACAAAAAGAAATACTAATCGGAAGGAGATTGATCCACTGGGCAAAGCAAAAGGATTTGCTTGCAGTAGAAGGAAACATTCTTGGAATTGCCGACATAATCGGCGATTGGAGGGAAGAAATCATCACTTGCGTTGAAGGCGAATTGAGAATTTACACGACCACGATCCCGACAGACCGACGCCACATTTGCTTGATGCAAGATAGGCAATATCGGCTCGGTGTTGCTGCCATGAGCATGGGTTATCTATGCCCACCACAACTTAGCAAATTTGAGTTGCGGTGAAAGTTGCTTCAAATCAGTGTGGTTAGGAGGTGAGTGTATGCCACGCTTGGTCAAGTTATTGGTGATTTTGGTCGTTGGAGTGAACCTTCCTTTCATCGGTTGCATTGGCAAAGGAGTAGGATTGGAAGTTCACGAGACACCTGCCAAAGTCACAATTCAAGGGAAAAACTATCGTTTGCAATTTTGGCGTGAGCAAGCAAGGTTTGAACTGCAAGTGAGTGATGCTCAAGGTCAATTTAGAAATGTAACAGTTGAAACTCCAGTGTTTTCTTTCGTTTCTAAAACAATCATTTACTCCAATTCTGGCTGTCGTGCAAAATGGTTCGGTCAGCGTAAAGGCGAAATGTTCGTCGTCGGTTGGAATTGTCCTTTGTTGGCTTTTAGCGAAGCACCAAAAGAAAATGTTTGGTCAACTGTTCATTTCTTTTGCACTGACGAAGGCATTTTGGTTCGCTTCCAACTTCACAGTCAAAAAACTCCAGAAGGGAAAGCGATTTGCTGGGCGATGCCGTTGTTTCGGTTAGATGAAAAAATTTTTGACGCCTATACCTTTTGGGACTACGATGGCAAAAGGCGTAGCGGTCGCATCGCTAATTTGGGCGAGCAATTCGTCTATGCTGGCGTCTCACCTTGGGGAAGCGAAGGCGACACCACCAATGCCTTCTTTGAAAGTCTCCCTGCACTAATTGTTCGCTCTGAATCTAATGGAGTTGGTTTAGGCGTTGTGTTTGTCAATTACGCAAATGACTGGCATGGCGAGTTTGGTTTCTTGCAGCGATATAATCCCAACCTCCTTTTCTTTTATAGCGGATTCACTTCCGCAAAGAAAGCAGAAAAAGGGATTTGGGCTTGGCTTGCACCCTTTGATGGCAAAAAGGTTGACCATGAAGAAAGAGTGAGAAAATTGCTAAAAAATGCAGAGAGGATAGTGAAGACCTTCAAGCCAGTAGTTTCCTCAGAGATGCCTCCTTGGCTTAAGACACCTCCTGACTTTCCTGCCGAGTTGTGTCGTTCAAAGCCAATTGAGCGTATTGAAGATGCAGCCGTTTTCAGCATTAACGAGTTCATTCATCTGCCCTACGGAATTTGGCTTGCCCGGAAAGTCGGAAGCGATGTTTTACTTCGTGGTTGGTTCAAATGGGGAAATGCTCCTGATTGGAAGAAATTTTCCTCGCTCGCCGAAGAAGCAAGACAATTGGGCATGCTTTTTGGTGGCGGAACAACTTGCAGTGCGCTTTTTCACGGCGAAAATAACTTGAGCGAAGAAGAGGTTTTGGACATGGCAACTCGTGATCCAGAAGGCAATTTGGTTGATGCTTGGGGGTTGCCCAATTGTCGGCATGGAACTCTTTCTAACCCACGCTACCTTGACTACATTTTGCGATGGTGTCGTGAGCAAATTGAAGCAGGCGCTGATTGCCTCTTTATGGACGAAATTGACGCTGCTTTGCATCCCAATGAAGGTTTTGACGATTATTCGTTACGAGATTTCCGTGAGCACCTCTTGCAAGTTTATGTCAAAGGTCAAGGTTGGCGAATTGATGATGATAGGTGGCAAAAACAGTTTCGTGTTGATTTTTCTGACAAAAACATTTGCCCTGACGGAACTATGCGGACTTTCAATTATCGGGCTTACTTGAAGCGACATGGCTTTGCGGAACAATCGCCACAAAATCCCTATAACACAGGTCCTTTCTCGCCAGAAAATCCTTTCCGTGAAGAGTGGATTCGCTTTCGCCGAGAACGAGACGAAAGAGCATGGCATTACATTGTTGAAAAAATCCGCGAATTTGCCCGTCAAAGGAACAAGAAAGTTTTCGTCTGTGCTAACGGCATTGCAAAGTTCGTTGATTTTCAGGTTCGTGGTATTTGGGATTTGTGGAAACTCAAAGACGGGCGTGTGGATTTGAATTTTTCGCAAATGAAAGATTGGGCTTCTGTGGTTCGTGAAGGCTGGTTCGTCTCTGGAAGGAAAGTGCCTGTCCTTTTGTTTCACGATTGGGGCTTTGGATTTCCTTGGACTGAAGTTCCGCCTTCCGACCGTGAAATCTGGATAAGAGTTCGTGGCTCAGAAATTTACGCTTCTGGTGGTTTCTTCGCTTTCCCTGTGAGTGGCTTAGCCAACTCGCAAGATGCTTTCCGTGACGGGACATTGGACGAAATTGCTCGTCAAACAGCCTTTTACCAGAAAAATAGCAGACTTTACAAAGATGCAATACCCATAGCCTTTGATGAATTGCAAACAAAGCCAGAGCAATTGAGCACTGCTTTGTGGGTTAAGTTTGAACCACCAACCTTGCTCGTTCACATCATCAACCGACAGATGAAAGATTTCCAACTGCGAAAAGGCTCAGTTGATCTTTGGATTCCAGTGAAAGATTTCCCCCAAAAAGTCAATGTCTTTTCGCCTGATGATACGAAAAAGGATGTCAAAATTCAGTGGGATGGCAAACAACTGACATTGACCCTTGCTGAAATTGAAGCCTACAGTGTGATTGAGTTACAGTTCAAAGATTTTCCGAAATGGTCGGATGATTTTGCTCCGAAGTTGAGACCACTTCCAAGATGGGAACGAGCGCCTGAAAACACTTTCGTCGTTAGGCGTGGTGGAATTGTGGAAAACGATTGGCAATTAGTCTCCTTCCTACAAGGGAAATTGCACACCCGCTTGCGAAATCCACCAACTTTCATCGTCAATGCGCCGAAAGGTGGAAAGTTAGAAGTTTTCATTCGCAGTGTGGCTGTTGGAGGTGCTCTTCTGGTTCTGAAAGTTGATGGCGTTACAACTCAAACCGTCCTCTTGCCAGACAAAGACAAGCAAAACATTGGACAAACGAACGAATATGACCAAGTTTTCACTTTTGAAATTCCTGCTGGTGAACATCGCATCACTTTGGACAATGAAGGTTCTGATTGGGCGTTTGTGGATTGGTTGGCGTTTCGTGGGGAATTTGATGAACCCAAAACTTCAAGTCGTGCAGTTGAAATTGGAAGTGACCGTTAAGATACCTGCATCATTAGTTTTCGCTTTTGCTCTTTGCTTAGATGTTTTTCTAAACGCTTGGAGTTACGCACTCCTTTTATTGTAAACAAAACCCCAATAGTGACAATCTCTTGGATAAAGGTTGAATCGGCTGTGCTTTTTGGCAAGGTTGAGTAAGATGGATTATGTGAAGGTAGGATTGAATTGAAGGGAAGGGATAACAGTTGGAAGTTTGAAACTTTTAGCATAATGCTTTTCGCTGTAAAGTCTTTCAAAATCGTTGGTAACGACTAAGTTAACAGAATTTTTTAGCAGCCGTCCAAAACTTATAATTCGCATCGCTCTTTGCTGGAAATGTTGTCAGTTGACATTGTCATAGCGCCAAAAAGTAAGCGAAAAATTTTTGCTCAGAGGGCAAGTTTCTATCTTGACGATGAGAAGCGAAAGATTTCTCCGAAGAGGTGATGGGATTTTGGATTGGGCAGTGTTTGAAGGCGTCAAAATTGGACACTTAACGGATTCCGAAAGCAAAACTGGAGTAACTGTTGTCCTTTTTGAGTGTGGTGCAACTGCTGGCGTTGAAGTTAGGGGAAGCGCTTCAGGAACTTTCGGAACTGATGCTGCTTCGCCACTTCACCTCGTCCAAAAAATCCACGCTGTTGTCTTCACTGGTGGCAGTGCTTTTGGTTTAGAAAGCGCTTTTGGAGTGATGCAGTGGTTGGAAGAGAACGGAATCGGTTTTGAAACTCAGGTTGCAAAAGTTCCAATTGTTGTCGGAGGGGTAATCTTTGACTTGAGGGTCGGCTCAGCAAATGTTAGACCGACAAAAGAGTGGGGATATAAAGCCTGTCAAGTCGCTTCAACTTCAGAAATGAGCCAAGGCAATGTAGGTGCTGGAACAGGTGCAACTGTTGGAAAGGTCAAAGGCATGGAGTTTGCTATGAGTGGGGGGCTTGGAATCAATTTCCAGAGAATCGGCGACCAAGCCGTTGTCGCAGCAGTGGCAGTCGTTAACGCTTGGGGTGATGTCGTGGATTGGAAAACTGGTGAAATCTTATCAGGCGCTATAAATCCTGAAACTGGAGAATGGCTCAACGCTGAAAGTTTGCTACTAAAAGGCGAATTAGGCTACGGTTTCGCACCGATGTTAGTTGGCGAAAACACAACTCTCATCTGTGTTATAACAGACGCTGGGTTGACAAAGTTACAAGCGACGAAAGCCGCTCAATGGGCACAAAACGGTTTGGCTTTGGCTATCCGACCTGCACAGACCATGTATGACGGCGATTTTGCTGTTGTTGCTTCCGTAGGTAACAAAAAATGCGACTTCCACGCCTTGTGCGTAGCGATTCAAAGAACCGTAGCAGAAGCAATTCTCAATGCAGTTAGGAACTCAAAGCCATTAAGTCAACTCCTTCGTGAAAGTCAATCTACGGAAAAGATGCCATCAATTTGAGCCAAGTTGATGAACTGGTCACAGGAACGAATTAACTCTGGTGAAGTGAGTTTGTCTGGACCGATGACTTTGATAACCTTGCCCATGCGTGCAATGTGGTCAACAATTGGAGCGAAATCACCGTCGCCTGTTACCAAAACGATTTCGTCAAGATACTGCGCCGAAACGATAACTTCTAATGCCATCTCCATGTCCATACTGGCTTTTATGTTTCCATCGGGCATCTTTTTGAGTGGCTTGGCTACGACACGATAGCCCATCAATGCCAAAGCATGCATGAAATCAACTTGGGAGCGGTTTTCAGGGTCGTAACAGGTGAAAGCGATCATCTTGACCATAGCACCGTCACGGGTCAAGAAGTCCCTTAAGATGCGGTAATTGATTTTTGTGTGTCCGAAAACTGACTTGACACACATGTAAATGTTCTGGACATCAATGAAAGCGCCAACTCGCCAGATGCGATGGGGCGGTCTGGGTATGAAATCATCCATATTGACATTCCATTGCTGCTTTAGCCTGTCAACATCTTGCTCAATTTGCTGCATTGACTCAGACCACTCATCCCTGCTCTTCCAATTGAAAAGTTTCATGTCAAACACCTCCGTGAAAATTCAGCCAAAAAGAAAATGTCAAAGTAAAAACATCAAATGCCCAAATTTTGAACCAAAGCCTTTGACCAAACCGCTTTCAGATTGCTTAATTCATCCTTAATCAACTCCTTTCCTGCCAAATTGATTTCCAGTTGGCTTCCACCAACTTTGCCTATCACAAAAGCTGGACAGTCGTGTCTTTCAGCAACAGCCAAAAGCGCAGGTAAGTTGCGTTCAGCAACGGCTATAACAATTCTGGATGCAGATTCGCCAAACAGAATTGACGAAAAGCATTTTCCAATCCCAGCCACCAAAATCTCAGGTTTTAACTCAATGGTAGCGCCAATTTCACCTGCTATACAACACTCAGCCAAACAAACTGCCAAACCACCTTCGCTGCAATCGTGGGCGGATTTGATTAAGCCAAGCCTTATGCCTTCCCTGCAAACTGCTTGCACCGCTTTTTCTAAACGCCAATCAAGTTTTGGCGGTTCCCCAACTTCCAGCCCAA
>JANXCD010000117.1 GCA_025060305.1 Armatimonadota bacterium
AAGAAGAGGGACAGACTCTTGTTGAGTATGGTCTATTGGTGGCGTTGATTGCTTTGGTAGTCATCGCTGCCTTGACCGTTCTCGGTCGCAAAGTCGCCAACACCTTTAACACCATCAATGCCAACTTGCCGTGATGTCTTGCATGTGACAAAATTAAGCAACAAAACAAAGAGTTAAAGGAGGTGAAAAGAGATGTTGTTGCACAGGTTGCTCAAGGAAGAAGAGGGACAGACTCTTGTTGAGTATGGTCTATTGGTGGCGTTGATTGCTTTGGTAGTCATCGCTGCCTTGACCATTCTCGGTCGCAAAGTCGCCAACACCTTTAACACCATCAATGCCAACTTGCCGTGAGGCATAATGTGATTAAGTTTAGGAGGGAGATGAGTCTTTCTCTCATCTCCCTCCTTTAATTTTTGTCTGGAGCCTAAAGATATTGAGTTGAAATTTTTTTGCTTCTTGAGTCCAATTGTTCAAGGTTTGGTATCTCATAGCGTTTGCCATTTTCATCTACAAGAAAAATTCTTGGGTAGCGAGCGGTATAGATGTGTTCACTACCTGGCACAACAAACTCTCTAACTCCCTCATCGGTTTCAACCTTCCATCGGGTGTGTCCAGTTTGAGGCAAACGCTCAATTTTCAAGATTCTCAAAATCTTGGGTATGCGATATCTTCGCTCCAATTCTTCTCGGACAATTACCTTGGAGTTTGCATCCAATTCACTGAAGTCAGTGATAGTGCCTACCTCATTACCTTCGCTATCGTAAACGATCAAATAGCGCCAAGGGTCGGAAATGGGAAAAGCCCTCAGGATTTTTCCAACAGCAATTACTTGCTCTTCCCAAACTAAAACGATCTGTCCGTCAGGCATTTTCAGAAACTTTGCTTTTTCTCCTTCAATGACACGAACTTCTATATCTGGTTCAAATTCCCAAGTGTAAGCCATGCCTGATCACACCTTTATCTATTGCCAACGCTAGCAGCATGTTTCATCTGCTCTTTATTGTTGCCGCCGTTTGGATTTGAAATTGACAAAGTTTCACTCATGCTCATCTGGATTTCCACAAATCTTCTATAGATGCCATCTTCTTTTGCCATCAACTCTTCGTGAGTCCCTTCTTCAACAATCTCGCCATTTTCAAGGACTATGAGTTTGTTAGCCTTGCGTAGAGTGGAAAGTCGGTGTGCAATGGCGATTGTTGTTCTACCTTGGAGCAACCGTTCCAGTGCTTGCTGAATAGCATATTCACTTTCACTGTCAACAGCGGAAGTTGCTTCATCCAAAACCAAAATTTTCGGGTCACGCAGCAAAGCCCTTGCTATAGAAATTCGTTGTCTTTGACCGCCAGAAAGTTTCGTTCCCCGTTCACCAACATAGGTGTCATAAGCATCAGGAAACTCCATGATAAACTGGTGGGCATTAGCTGCTTTGGCTGCCCGTATGATTTCCAACATGTCAGCATTAGGTTTACCGTAGGCAATGTTTTCTTTCACTGTCCCATGAAAGAGATATGGTTCTTGCAAGACCATACCGATGTTGGCTCTTAAAGAGGCGAGGTCTATCTTTCGCAAATCAATTCCGTCAAGTTTGATTTGACCTTCAGTTGGGTCATAGAAGCGAGGGATAAGGGCGACGAGTGTGCTCTTACCAGCGCCGCTTCTACCGACAATCCCAACCATTTCGCCAGGACGAATCTCCAAATTTATGCCTTTGAGACTAAGGTCGTTGCTTCCAGGATATGCGAATTTAACATTTTCCATCAAGATGTGACCTTTGATTTCCTCTGGCACAATAGCATCGGGAGCATTTTGGATGTCAGGTTGAGTGTCAAGGATTTCAAAGACTCGCTCGGCAGATGCTTTAGTCCTTTGGATGACATCGTTCATTTGAGCGAGGTTTTGGACGGGCATGTAAAAGCGCTGAAGATAAAGGGTGAACATAGTCAAGACACCAAGGCTGAGTGTCCCTTCCATCACTTGTTTGCCACCGACAAACCAGACTGCAACGAGGCTGATTGTGCTGATAAGTCCCATCGTCGGGAAAAAGATTGACCAAACTAAGACGCTTTGAAGGCTGCCCCTGAGAATTCGCTCATTTTTAATGCGAAATCTTTGAGTTTCGTGCTCTTCTTGGTTGAAAACCTTAACGACCTTGATGCCTCCGAGAGTGTCAGACAGGAAAGAAGTCAAATCGCCCCATGCATATCTCAAGCGCCTGTAAATAGGCAAAATGAAATCCTTGTATTTGACAGTCATGAAGAACAGGAGGGGAGTTGGCGCAAGAGAAATAAGGGCAAGTTTCCAATCAGTCTGGAACAAGACGAAACCAATTCCAAACAAGGTCAAAAGGTCAACGAAAAATTGAGGGATGCTGTGGATGAGAAAACCTTCAAGCATGCCGACATCGCCAGTGATGCGAGACATAAGTTGACCTGTCCTGTGAGTGTCATAGAAACTCAGAGAAAGGCGTTGCAAGTGTCGGTAAAGTTCCGACCTCATGTCGTAAAGGACTTTTTGCCCAAGCCAAGACATAAGGTAGGTTCGGATAAAGGAAACAATAGTGGTGACAAGGTAAACAACAAGTAGCAAAAGGCTAAGTTGCCAGAGCAATTTCATGCTCTTTCGGGGAATTGCATCATCAAGGAGAAGTTGCATCAACTTTGGTGGAATCAGGCTTAAGCCTGTGACCAGAAGCGTTAGCACAAGGCTCAATATTGCCCAGTGCCAGTAAGGTCGCAAGTAGCAAAAGAGGCGTCCCCAAAGACTTGGGACATCACCACTGTTGCTACTACTACAGTTGCTACTACAGTTGCTACTCATCTCCTTTCGCCTCCTTTTTATCGTTCAATGAAGGCTTAACTTCATCGTTGCCTTATGACAGTCTCAGATTAGAAAGGTTGCGCTTTAGTAACCCTCAAAATTTTGGATTTTAAAGGACATTTTCGCCAATTTTGTCCCTTAACCTTTGAAGGGCAGAGCCAAAAATGTAGCGTCGGCTTTGAGCCGACGCCAATTTTTTAGCCGATGACAAATTCAAAGACTAAAAAATGTTCGGTCAAAAGGGAGGTTCCGAAAATGAACGATAAATTCAGCGATGTTTTGCAACAGATTGAAAGTTTGAAGCGAAAAACTCCTAAGTTGCAGGAGAAAGCGATAACGATGGCTCACGGCGCCGGTGGTAAGGCAACCCATGACCTTATAAAATCGGTTTTCCTTGAAGCCTTCCGAAATCCAATGCTTGAGATGCTTGAAGACCAAGCAACCTTTGAAATCAAGGGGACAAAATTCGCCTTCACGACAGATGCTTTCACTGTTTATCCGCACTTCTTTTCTGGAGGTGACATAGGTTGCCTTTCCGTTCACGGGACGATAAATGATTTGGCAACTGCTGGTGCACGACCTTTGTTCCTTTCTGCTGCATTCGTGTTGGAAGAGGGTTTTCCAATTCAAGATTTGAAGCGAATTGTCACTTCAATGGCTATTGCTGCAAGAAAATGCAATGTCCAAATTGTGACTGGTGACACAAAAACAGTCCAAAGAGGCAAGGGTGACGGAGTTTACATCGTGACAACAGGGATAGGCGTAGTTGAGCACTCATTAAGTCTGTTAACAACAAATGTCCGTCCTGGTGACAAGGTTATTTTGTCAGGAACGATTGGCGAACATGGAATCGCTGTAATGATTGCTCGTGGCAATTTAGAACTTGAGTCGGAAATTGAGAGCGATACTGCACCTTTATGGGACATGGTTGATAGCGTTTTGAAAGTTTGCTCAAAAGTTCGTTGTATGCGTGACCCAACTCGTGGTGGAGTCGCTACTGTGCTGAACGAAATTGCACAATCCTCTCAAGTTTGCATCCGAGTTTACGACGAAGCCATCCCAGTCAGACCTGAAGTTCGTGGCGCATGTGAGATCTTAGGCATTGACCCGCTTTATGTCGCTAACGAAGGCAAGATGGTTTTTTTCGTTCCACCAGAAGATGCAGAACTGGTTTTAACAACTTTGAGGCAAAACCCATTGGGTAAAAATGCAGCCGTAATAGGGGAAGTTGAAGAAGAGCCGAAAGGTATCGTTTTACTTGAAACAGGCGTCGGTGGTTCAAGAGTTCTTGACATGCTTACAGGCGACCCCCTACCAAGAATTTGCTAATAGGAAAGTAAGCAAAATGATTACAATGCTGCTTGCATCTCCTTTGAAATCAACTCATCAACCCAAGCCCTATCTCGCTCACTCAAAGGAGGCTCAACAGAACGACCATAGTCAAGCAAGTATCTGTATCCGCCCCTTTCGTAAACTGTGTTGAACACTTCTTGCAAATTCAACTTAGCCCACTCATCCCTTCCCTTTAACGGTATCGGAACTGTCGGCATTTTCTCCCTCAAACCCCATCCCCAAATCAATGCCTTAGGTCTCCACTCCCATCGGCTCACCATCACCTGATACTCACCTTTCGGCTCACCTTTCCTTATCGGCATCCTCTCACCAAAACGAAGCAAATCCATCTCCACCAAATGAACTTGGCTGAACAAAAACTCATGACGCTTGGTCATGTATTCGTGCCAACCAACGCCTCCTTTTCTTTTGTTAGCAGGTGAAAGCAATTCAATGACCGTCACCAACTCCCCTGTCTCACGAACACGAATTTCAACAAAACGCTCACGGTAAATCTCCCTTGCAGGCTCAGTCAACTCAACTTCAACTGAGCCTTTTGCTAACTCTGGCTCAATTTCAACCAAAATTTCTGTCTCAACTTTTGTGGCAACAGCCGTTGACTTTGGCTCAATTTCAATGATGGCAACATCTGGAATTCGCCACTGAGTTGAAACCAAGTTTTGTTCTGTTGGTGACTCAGTGACCCATTCAACATAAACACGCTCTCCGACAACTGAGATGTATTGAGGTGTCAACTGGGGCATTAGTGCCCGATGCATTTCGTAAATAAACTCGCCATGAAAGTGCTCCCATCTTTGCCCTTCAATGAAAGGGTCCATGCCCGGGAAAGGTGAAGGCATAAAGGACACCTCGCTTTCACGAAGTTGTCTGCAACGCTTTTGACAGCAACTCATCAACCCAAGCCCTATCTCGCTCGCTCAAAGGAGGCTCAACAGAACGACCATAGTCAAGCAAGTATCTGTATCCGCCCCTTTCGTAAACTGTGTTGAACACTTCTTGCAAATTCAACTTAGCCCACTCATCTCTTCCCTTTAGCGGTATCGGAACTGTCGGCATTTTCTCCCTCAAACCCCATCCCCAAATCAATGCCTTAGGTCTCCACTCCCATCGGCTCACCATCACCTGATACTCACCTTTCGGCTCACCTTTCCTTATCGGCATCCTTTCACCAAAACGAAGCAAATCCATCTCCACCAAATGAACTTGGCTGAACAAAAACTCATGACGCTTGGTCATGTATTCGTGCCAACCAACGCCTCCTTTTCTTTTGTTAGCAGGTGAAAGCAATTCAATGACCGTCACCAACTCCCCTGTCTCACGAACACGAATTTCAACAAAACGCTCACGGTAAATCTCCCTTGCAGGCTCAGTCAACTCAACTTCAACTGAGCCTTTTGCTAACTCTGGCTCAATTTCAACCAAAATTTCTGTCTCAACTTTTGTGGCAACAGCCGTTGACTTTGGCTCAATTTCAATGATGGCAACATCTGGAATTCGCCACTGAGTTGAAACCAAGTTTTGTTCTGCTGGTGACTCAGTGACCCATTCAACATAAACACGCTCTCCGACAACTGAGATGTATTGAGGTGTCAACTGGGGCATTAGTGCCCGATGCATTTCGTAAATAAACTCGCCATGAAAGTGCTCCCATCTTTGCCCTTCAATGAAAGGGTCCATGCCCGGGAAAGGTGAAGGCATAAAGGACACCTCGCTTTCACGAAGTTGTCTGCAACGCTTTTGACAGCAACTCATCAACCCAAGCCCTATCTCGCTCACTCAAAGGAGGCTCAACAGAACGACCATAGTCAAGCAAGTATCTGT
>JANXCD010000118.1 GCA_025060305.1 Armatimonadota bacterium
ATACCAGCGTTCGTTCCCAAAGCGGCTGGGACAACTCGCAAAACTTTTGTAGCATCTGGAAGCGCTCTTCGCTTGATTTCCCAACGGACAGGTTCTAAAATCCAATCGCCCGCTTGAGCGACACCGCCACCTATGACGATGCAATCTGGATTGAGGAGATTAACAATCCCCGACAAAGTAGCACCCAAAATTTTGCCCGCTTCAGCCAAGATGGATTGAGCGAGAAAGTCTCCTTCCTGAGCGGCTTTGGCTACATGTTCGGCAGTTATTTCTTCAGGCGAAGCCATCTTTGAAATTCTCGTCTCAACTCCACGCAAAACATACTCACGAGCCTTTTGAGCGATGGCTGGACCTGAAGCGAAAAGTTCAACGCAACCGTAGTTTCCGCAACCGCATTTTGGTCCGTTAGGGTCAATTGAGATGTGACCCAGTTCACCTGCAACGAAAGATGCGCCACGAACTATTTCGCCGTTGAGAATCACTGCTCCACCTACGCCTGTTCCTAAAGTGACGAAAACCAAATTTTTTGAACCTTTGCCTGCACCGAAAACATACTCGCCGAAGCCAGCAGCGTTGGCATCGTTATCAACAAATGTGGGCAAACCAAGCACTTGCTCCAATTCCTTTTTCAAGTTTCGCCCTTTCCAATCTGGTATGTTGACTGCTTCTGAGAGCATGATGCCCTTTTCGGCGTCAACGACACCTGGTGTTCCCAAACCGACGCCGATAATCTGTTTTGGTGCTACTTTGCTACTTTCAAGGGCTTCAGCGGCTACCTCTTTTATGCGGTTGAGAACCCAATCGCCACCTTTTTGAGCGTCGGTGAGACGAGTTGAATATGAAACAATTGAGCCATCTTCACTTACGACTGAAGAAGACACTTTCGTCCCGCCAAGGTCAATAGCAAGAGCAAACTTCATCAGACTCACCTCATTGAATTAGTCTTCGTTCCTTAATCAAGTTTTTGGCGTTTTGTAAAGTTTGGCTTTTAGACGAATTAAAAATTTGCCTTTTGAAGGCGAGCGAAAATCGTCAAAAATTATGCAGAAATTTTGGGCAAAAAGCAAAAGTTATCGCTCTTTACTTCAAATGTTGTTGGTGAACGCTTTTTCATCACCATGCTATGGTCTTTAGCCCATGCTGCCCACAAAAGCAATGCCAGTTTATAAGTGGCATAGCAATTGAGACTTAAAGCAGCCTTGTCAAAAACCCCATTGCCATCCCACATGGCTGCTGCTTTTGCTACCAACCTTTGTGCTTCGTCCATTTGATTTCTCTTCGCTGCGTTTATGGCAGCGATGCAAATCAAGTCGGCATATTCGTGCCAATCTTTCAACTCAGAGTCATCGTCAATCTCGTTGCGAATTGACCATTCACCTTGCTTTTCAATATCTGCAAACTTTGTCGCTTTGAAAGGCGGGACGAAAATTGAATGGTCAAAAAGTGCTCTCAGGCAGTTGGGCACGGGTGCGTTGTATCGCTTCATCGTTTGTTGGATTTGTGTGAGCAAGAGACGGTTCAAACTCTTCCAATGCTTTCGCAGCCAACAAATTGTCATTGGCGAGCCAACAAATCTTTTCTCCCAAATGCACTCTCAACAATCCAAGTTTAGTCACAAACAAAGAGCGAAGGAATGAAGCGCAATGTCTCAAACGCTTTTGCCTTTCATCTAAATTGACAACTGTTGTTTTCGTAAAAAAGCGTTTTAGCCATTGAGCGTAAAGTCTTGTGGAGTATCCGCTGCGAACAGGGCTTAGGTAATGGTTGAAATCAAAAATGACAACTCTTTCAACCAAATCACGGACGGAAGCAAATTGGGCAGTTATGCGGTCAATGGGAGCAGGAAGCCAACCGCTTGGTATGTCAAAAATCTCCAAGTCAGCCCAAAGCGGAAAAAGTTTTGAGCGGTAGAACGCTTTTTGTTCGTGAGCAATATGTTGGATGATGATTTTCATGCCAATTGCCTTTACCGCTTGAAATTCTTGTTTCCATTGCTTGTCTGTCCAAACCAAATTGCTGGCTTCAAGTTGCAAGAAAGTGCTGTGCAAATCTGGCGCAATCATCTGTGCCAACAAAGGCGAGGTTAACAGCCAAATTGTTACCATCACGAACAAAAGTCTCATAGACACCACCGAGATGAAAAGTTTGCTTCAATCTGACACAAATTGAATGTGGTGCATCAGGTTTCGTTTGTCGTATTTGCGTGCCAAAAACTTTCACGGTGAAAAACATGACCAAACTTGAAGTCGGGGAAAGGGTTTCAGTTAAAGAGCGGGCTGTTTCGTGGCGGGCAGTTTCGTTAGGTTTGGTTGGAACTTTCCTTTTGGCTTGGCTTGTCCCGATTTTTGACTTGCTGGTTCAAGGGACTTGGATTTCATCTTGTCATTTGCCTATCGGAGTTTTCAACTTGTTTGCGCTTTTGCTTTTCGCCAACGCTTTGGTTAAATTCTTTCGTTTCCGTTGGGCGCTTACTCGTCATGAGTTGCTGGTCGCTTACTGCATGATGCTTGCAGGTTCGGGCTTACCTTCTTTTGGCTTCACTGAATACATGTTCCCGACTTTGGCAGGAACGCTTTATTACGCTCATCCAGAAAATCGTTGGGCAGAATTGACTTTTCGCTACATCCCGCAATGGTTTGTCCCTTGGGATGTGGCTGAAGCGTCAAGGGCGTTGGGTGGAACTACGCCAGAACAGGGTTGGTGGTCAACATTTTACAATTTGCTGCCTAACTCTTTCCGCCCAGGTGGTCGTGAAGTTGTTCGTTTGTTCTATGAAGGCATAACGGCAGGGACACCCATACCGCTTTCCCATTGGGTTGTCCCAACGATTGCTTGGAGCATCTTGGCATTGGCTTTTTTCTTTGCCCTCTTTTGCGTCAGTGTCCTTTTGCGACGACAGTGGTTGGACTATGACCGATTGACTTTCCCGCTCACTCAACCGCCATTGGAGATGACGGAAGGCATTGACGAACCTCAAACGCTCCTTGCTTTGCTTTTGCGCCAACGACTGATATGGCTTGGTGCAGTTATTCCTTTTTTCGTTCATGGCATCAACGGTTTGCACTTTTACTTTCCTGCTGTGCCAGAAATTAGGCTTAGTTTTCCGCTCAACCAATACTTGACAAGTTATTTGTTCAGTCAGATTGGTCCTTTCGTCGCCATCGTTCACTTTTCGGTTATCGGAGTTGCATTTTTGTTGCCTTCGGATTTAGCCTTCAGCCTTTGGTTTTTCTTTTTCGTTTTCATGGCTCAATCGGTTTTGCTGACTTACTTGGGCTGGCAAATTCCCAACTTTCTTGGCTATGCCACTCCTGCTCATGCTGGATTGCAAATGCTTGGTGCTTTCTTTGCGATTGTTTTGCACCTCATTGTTGTCGGGCGAGGACATTGGCAGCAAGTTTTGAGAAATGAAACGCCTTCAGATGAGCCAATTTCCTATCGCACAGCACTGCTTGGTTTCCTCTGCGCTATTTTGTTTGCTTCCCTTTGGTGTGCAATTGCGGGAGCGTCATGGGGAGTTGCGTTGCTGAGTTGGCTCGTTTTGTTTGTCATTGCTATTGCTCTCACCCGTTTCGTCAGCGAAGGTGGTTTGTTGTTCATTCAAGCCTTTCGCCCATCAGATTTGTTCATCGCTTTCGTTGGAACTCGCCCATTCACTCCACGCCAATTGACAGTTATGGCTTTCGTTGAGAAGGTTTTCATGTTTGACTTGCGGACATTTTTGATGCCTTTTTTCATGGATAGTTTTCGCATCGCTAAAGTGACGCAAATTCCTTTGCAACCTTTAGCAGGTGCAATGTGGCTTGCTATTTTGGCATCGCTATTTTCATCTTCTTGGTCCTTTTTGCGTTTGGTCTATCAAAAAGGGGCGAACACGATGATGCAAGGTGCAGGCGCTTGGTTTTTGCAACATAGCCCAAGACAAGTTTTGGACTTTACAGTTGCCTACATTGAGCAACCTCGTCAACCGACACCTTTAAGCCAAAGTTGTTTTGTGATTGGTTTTGTTTTTGCGTTGTTACTTTATCGGCTGCGACAGTTATTCGTTTGGTTTCCTTTTCATCCCATAGGATACGCAATGGGACCGAGTTGGCCGATGATTCAACTTTGGTTTTCAACGATGTTGGGGTGGCTATTGAAGGCTTTGCTTTTGAGGTATGGTGGCTTAGGTGCATTTCGTCGTTTTCGCCCCTTCTTTCTCGGTTTGCTCATCGGCGAATATTTGACTGCTGGTTTTTGGTTGGTTCTTGATTACTCTTTTGGGAAAGTTGGTCATCGCTTTTTCCTGTTTTAGAAATCTCTCCTCAAAAAAGTTTGCTGGTAGCCTAAATGGAGCACAGTTTCTGACCTAATAAGCCGAATTCCAACAGAGAGAACGCTTTCAGTTTTAGGGGCAGGCAAAGCCTGCCCGAAAAAGAAAATCAGGTGGGTTTCACCTGCCCCTCCTCTTATTAGCGACCTTTGGAGTATAAAGCGAAATTGGTTGTCAGTCAGGATAAGCCTTGCCTTTGCAAAACAAAACTTAGTTCAGCGTTTGCGATTGGTAAAGTTTTGTGCTAATTTCTGCAAGGAGTAAACAAGCCTGCGCCTTAGGAGGGAGTGATGGCATGATGTCTTGGTCTAAATTGAATTTGCTTATTGGGATTATTTTCGGTTTGGTTTTCAGTTGTGGCATTTCCCAAGTTCGGTTAGGTGTTTGGCGCATCATTGACCTAACTCACACATTACAAACTGACATTCCTGTTTGGCCTGGCAATCCGCTCTTTGAGTTCCGCAACCTTGCCAAGCACGCTCAGGGCTATTATGCCAATGCTTTTTCTTGTGCCGAGCATACAGGAACACATGTTGACGCTCCAATCCATTTCGTTGAAGGTAGAAGGTCAATGCATGAAGTTCCTGCAACTCAATTGATTGGCGAAGCCTGTGTTATTGATGTCCGTGATAAAGTCGCTCGCAATCCTGACTACCTCGTTAGTGCCCGTGACATTAGAGACTTTGAGAACCAATATGGTCAAATCCCGACTGGCGCTTTCGTTATCGCACGAACGGGCTGGGAAGAGCGATGGACTGACCCGAAGCGATATGTGAACATGGGCGAACAAGGTGTCATGCATTTTCCTGGTTTTGGTGCTGATGCTGCGAAACTTTTGCTTGAACGCAATATCGCTGGAGTAGGCATTGATACTTTGAGCATTGACAACGGTCCTTCAAAGGACTTCATCGCCCATAAAATCTTGCTTGGCGCTAACAAGTTAGCGATTGAAAACTTAACGAATTTGAGGGAACTTCCACCTCGTGGCGCTACCATCATTGTTGGTGCTTTGAAAATCCGAGAAGGTTCAGGAGCGCCAGCGAGAGTTCTTGCGCTTGTCAGGCGTTAGATAAACTCCTGATAAGCACTGACCAAAAAGCAGTGGCACTTAAGCAATTAGCGTGTAAAAATTCTAACACCTAAAAATCTTGTGGGAGGTGATCGTGATGGTTCGTTGTTTGTGGTGTTTAAGTTTGTTAGTTGGACTATTCGCTATGGCTGCCGCTCAGGAGGTTAAGGAACAAAAACCTAAGACTTTCCGTCCAGTCCCTCACTCCACTGCTACTGTCATCAAAGTTGACACCGATAAAAACACAATCACTGTCAAGGCTATCTATCGTGGTCAGGAAGTTGAGCGTCCAATGCTTGTTCAAGCGGACAGCAAACTGATGAAAGACGGCAAAGATGCCAAAATTGGCGATTTCAAGGAAGGCGAGCAAGTTATCGTCACTTGGCGCTCTTTGAAGAAGGGCGAATATGCTGTTCGCTTCCTTGCTGACCCACCTACCTTTTTTGCTTTCCTTCGCTACCCCACTATCAAGGGCAAAGTTAAGTCCTTTGATGCTGCAACTTTGACTATCGCTATTGAAGCAGAAGGCAAAGAG
>JANXCD010000119.1 GCA_025060305.1 Armatimonadota bacterium
CCGTTTTGGTTTTGGCTTGGTTTTTGTTGCGACAAACAACTTGGGGACGAGACCTTTACGCCATCGGTAACAACCCAGAAGCAGCAAGGCTTGCTGGCATTCCTGTCAATAGGCGAATTTTTAGCGTTTTCGTCTTTTGTGGTGCATTGATTGGATTAGCAGCGCTCGTTTACGCTGCTCGTTTCCCTGTGGTTCAATCGGAGACGGGCAAAGGTTTTGAGTTGGATGTCATCACTGCTGCTGTTTTCGGTGGCATCAACATCTTCGGTGGCGCAGGGTCGGTCATCGGCGCTGCCTTAGGAGCGTTTGCGGTCACTGTTTTGCACTCTGCGTTGACATTCATGCAACTGGCAGGCGAATGGGATAAGTTCGCTCTCGGAGGTTTGATACTGCTAAGCGTAATCGCAGATTCAATCCGACAACGAAGACAGTAGTTTTTTAGGATCAGGAGTTAAGCGTTGATTTTTATGCGGATTGATGTCTGACCCTACAAAACAATGCCGACTGCTTAAGTCCTGCATAAGAAAACTTGCTGCGAAGTTTGAAAGTTCTCTGAAATGATGCTCTTGAAGTTTGGTGATGGCTTATGGCGAAAGTTAAAGAATGGCTCAATTGGATTGAGACGAAGGAGTGGGAAGGTTGGGCAAAAGGCGTTTACGAAAGGGCTTGGCAAGAAAGGCAAATTGCATATCAGAAACTCTTGACAGCAGCAACGAGAATCTTTGGCGAATTGACAGAAGTTTTTATTGTTCGCTCGCCTGCTCGCTTGAACTTAATGGGAAGGCACATTGACCACAGAGGCGGTTTTGTCCATACCATCGCTTTGCCCAAAGAAATTTTGTTGGCGGTTCAGCCAAGAGATTATGAACTTGTGGAAATTCACCACACTGAACCGAATTTGTTTTCGTCGCACACTTTCAAGTTTAACGATGTCGCCCCGCCGAAATCTTTGAGCGTTAGAGATTGGGAAAGTTGGACACGAGAAAAATCAAAACAAAGAAGGTCAATTGCTGGCTGGGCAATTTACGCAGAAGCAGCCGCTGCCACGATGGTCAACTGGAGCAAAGAGTTGGGAGTTTGCAATTTGAAACCTTTGAAGGGCATGAAAGTTATCGTTTACGGCGACATTCCACCAGAGGCTGGGCTAAGTTCATCTTCTGCTCTTTTTGTTTCTTTCTTGCTTGCTTTGCTTCGTTGCAATCTTGGTGCTAATCAGTTTCAAATTTCGCCTTCGTTGGTGGAGATTTGCGGTTATGGCGAATGGTTTGTAGGCACTCGTGGCGGTTCAGGTGACCATGCTGCAATTTTGCTTTCCCAATCTGGCAATTTGATGCGAATTGGTTTCTTTCCGACAACTTTTGAGCATTTGCCTTTCCCTCAAGAACTTTGCTTGCTCGTCATGGACAGCGGTGAGCGAGCACACAAGGCTGGAAAGGCTCGTCTGGAGTTCAACAAAAGGGTAGCAGCATACGAAATCGGTATGTTGATTTGGCACGAAAATTTTCCCGAACTTGAAGGGCAATTAAAGCACTTACGAGATGCCGCTCCTTATTGTTTGAAAGACGAAAGCATGGTTTACCGACTGCTCAAGGCATTGCCAAGATTTGCAACTTTTGACGAGTTGACTGAACTGATGCCGCAACGAAGAGAACAACTGATTCAACTTGCTCAAACATGTCAGTCAAGTCCCGAAGAAAGGCTTTCCCTTGAAATTCGTGGAACTTGTTGGTTTGGGATTTCCGAGTGCGAGCGTAGTTTCGTTTTTGGCAAAGCCTTGAAAGAAGGGCATGTTGAAATCATGGGGGATTTGATGAGCATAAGCCACGATGGCGACCGAGTGGCAAGTTGGCGTAACAGCAATGCTTTGCCCTTCCAGTTCCCCACCGAAGATTTCGCCCTTGACGCTTTCAAGCAAAACCGAATTCCCATCTGGAAGCAGGCAGGAAGTTACCGTTGTAGCACACCAGCAATTGACTTCATCGTTGACGCTGCTTTGCGTTCAGGAGCGTTAGGTGCTCAACTTTCGGGAGCGGGCTTGGGCGGTTGCGCTATGGCTTTGGTTCAGCGAGAAAAAGCAGAACAAGTTACAGAAAAAGTAACAAAGGCTTACCAAAAGGCTTTGGGTTTAGAACTTTCTTGGTTCATCGCCCAACCTTGTTTGGGTGCTCAAATCCTTGAGAACCCTTGTCAGTAGTCTCATTCTCCAAATTTTTCCGCTACGATTTTCCTTCATTTCGGAGGGCAAGCCTACTGGCTTGCCGAATTTTTTTGTAGGGTCAGGTGAAACCCGCCTGACTATTTTTTCGGACAGGCTTGTGCCTGTCCTTACACGGCAAGTTTTTTAGCAGTTTAGTAACCCCGCCCTTTGAGTGCCGACCTGCCGATTTGGCGATTTACTGAAATTCTTGGCTCAGCATTAGCCTCACTTTCCGAAGCAAACTTTGAATTCAGAACCTTGCATCAAGATTTAACTTGACTTGGTAGCACAAAAAGCGAAATTGAAAATTATTTCGCTGGCACAACTTCATGTCCGCCGAATTCATTTCTTAATGCAGCGACCACTTTGGCTGCGAAACTGTCAGGTTGGCGTGAGCGATGACGCAAGGCGTAACTCATCGCAATGACAATGAAAGGAACGCCAGAATCCCAGGCTTCATCGGTTGCCCAGCGACCTGTTGAACCGCCGCCAATAATGCCTTTGATGCTTTCAAGTCTTGAGTCCTTCTTAAAGGCTCTTGCCATCAATTCCATCAGCCAGCCACGAATGACGCTCCCTTTGCACCAAAGTTCAGCAATTTGAGCCAAGTTAAAGTTGTAAAGAGGTTGACCGTCTTCACCTTTACCGCCATTCGCCAATAACTCAAAACCTTCGCCGATGGCTTCTAAGATGGCATATTCAATGGCGTTGTGAACCATCTTGACGAAATGACCTGCTCCCGCTGGACCGACATGGGCGTAACCTCCAACTTCACGAGTGAGGAGTTGGAACAAGGGCTCTGCAAGTTTGAAATCTTCTTCATCGCCACCAACCATCAAACACGGACTGGTGCGAGCACCTTCAAGTCCTCCGCTGGTGCCACAGTCAAGGAAGCGAATTCCAAGTTCTTTGAGTTTTTTGTGTCTTTGGATGCTGTCTCGGAAATAAGAGTTACCGCCGTCAATGACTAAGTCTCCCGTTTCCAAGTGTGCAATCAAACCTTCGCCGAATGCACCACCACCAAAAATGGCTTCGTCAACAGGTTTACCTGCTGTCAGCATCAGCCAGATAATTCTCGGTCTTTGTAACGCATTGGCGAATTCTGCCAACGAATAAGTTGGAATTGCTCCTTCTTGAGCCATTGCGTCTGTTTTAGACCTTGTCCTGTTGTAAATTGCTGGAACTTCACCTTTGCTAAGCAAATTTCGCACAATTTCGCTTCCCATTCCACCAAGCCCAAGACACCCGTAACGAGCCTTTGTCATCTTTTACTTCCCTCCGTTGTCGCAAAATTTTTGACGCAAATTTAAGTTGGCACATGAAAACTGACACTGACATCGGTAGAAAACCTTACAAAGTGAAGGTGATGGGTTGTGATATTCCCCATAGCGGTCACTTTGAGCCAAGATGCTTCATTGAGCGAAATTGAACGAGCCATGAAACATTGGCTTGACACTGTGATCGTGCCCGTTGAACAAAAAAATTGGCGACAAATTCTGAGTTTGATGGACTTAGTCAATGAGAGCGGTTGGCAAATTGATTTTATCCTTTGGGCTAAAGGTGCAAAAGTTAAAAATGTTCCTTTGCAAAGGTTTGCTAATCATCCGTGTTTGGCAGGATGGCTAATTCAGGAAGTCCAAGACCTTTCATTGATAGCCATGCTGAAAGCGACGACGGAAAAAGGTGAGGCTTGGTCATGGGAGAAACCATCGCCTTTCGTTGATAGCGTCATCAGCCTCAAGCCTGAAGGGAGCAAATGGTGGGCTTTGGTTTCGGTTGATGAAATTGAAAGCCTTGAGACGAAAATCGCTGATGCCCTTTTGGCTGGCGCAGAAGGCATTTGCTTTTACCCTTTGCCTTCAGAAAATGATTTGATAAGCGAAGAACAGATGAAAGCCATAGGCTTTTTCGCCGTCCACCTTAGGCTTTGGAAACCCCTTTTGAGCGAACGAACTAAATTTTCCGAAAGTTGGGAATGGAAAACGGAAAGCGCTCATGGAAGGATTTGGACTTTGGAAAATGGAGAAAGTTTTTGCCTTTTCAAAGACCTTTCAGCAGAAGTTTCATCAGTGCTAATGTTTCCTTTTTCGGTTCGTGAAGGTTTCCGCTCTTACTCGGTTCGCTTCCCCGCATTGGTTCGGTTGCCAATGCAGCGGAAGGGAGAAATTACCATCGTTAAACTTGACAAACTTCAAAAAGTTAACTTGGTTTGGTTCACTGGCTACCAAGAGCGAATCCGAAAGATTCACCAATACACGAATGAACTTGCTCCTAAGGCGATGCAATTTGCAGTCCAATGGGTATCGGCAAGAAGGGAAAGGCTCTTAAGAGAAGGCACTAAGTTAGAGGCAATCGGCGACAATTTCCAGTCAATGCTGAATAGTGCAAAAAGAAGGCAATTCAGCCAAGGATACTTAAAAGCCTGCCAAATCTTAAAGTCTCTGGGTGTCCTTTCCAGATTTAACCCTTGACCCAATGACTTCTGCATGAAACCTCAAAGCAGTTACCTATAAAGGGCTTTGGTCTTTACTTCAAATGTTGTTGGTAAACGCTTTTTAACAACCATGCTATGGGCTTTAGCCCATAGTCACTGGCGAATTTTTAAGCGCCGTCTTTAGACGGCGGTGAAAATCCTCGCTGAATGAATTTGGCGTTCATTTTGTTCGCCATCAACCACTAACTAAAGCCAGTGGCATGGATAACCAAGCACCAACAAACTTTGCAGTAAGGAGCGAAAGGTTCAATTTTTGCCCTTTCCATCGGCAATTTTCAAACCCTATCGCACAAAAATTTTCAGGATGGACTTTGTCCCGACCTTAGGGAAATATTCGGGCAAATTTCATCTACCAATTTTTATGGCTTTTTCGCCGAGAAGGTTGACCAATTGGCGATACAAATTGGCGCTCAATTTAACCTTCACTGGCAATTGTTTGGTCTTGAAAGAAGTTCCGTTGAATATCAAAACTTCAACAGCCGTATCCCCTAACGAACTTTTCAGGATTTCCACCAACTTTTGGGCTACCGATTCTGGCATATGGGACGGCAAAATCAATTGCAATTTTGTCAAGGTGGAAACAGAAGTTTTAATCGCTTGAGTTCTTTGAACTACCGAGTTAGAGGGCTTGACTGGCAACGGATGGTGCTGCACCGAATTTTGGACTTGTCTGCCATTAGTTCCGTTGTTGGGTTTTGGCGCTTTCGGGGCATCGTCCAAGTTGAACCTTTCCACAAATCTCGGAACTATTCGGACAAAGATTTGTGTCTCTTCGTATTCATCTTCTTCATCCCTGCCGTTATGGCGATGTTGCTCTTCTGTTCTGATTGAGCCTTCAACATAGACGAGGGCATCTTTGTCAAACAAGTGGGCAAAAGCGTGATAGTTGTCACCAATCAAAATCACTTCAGCCTCAGAGCCGGTGTGGTCTTGAATTTTTGCGAACATCAAGGGACGATTCTGTCGGTCAGTGAGAAGTCTAATTTGAACCACCATTCCCCAAACTTTGATGAATGCACCAGGGGGCAAATCTATCAATTCGTCTAAGCCATGAGTAATTCTTTGGGCAACGATTTTGTAGCCTGCTTGAAGCGGATTAGCGGACAGAAAGACGCCCAAAAGTTCACGCTCCCACTCAAGTTTCTCCTTC
>JANXCD010000011.1 GCA_025060305.1 Armatimonadota bacterium
ACAAAGGCGAGGTCGGTTGATGCCAAAGCCTCGCCCGATGGTTATGGTCGGAAAGACCTACAAGTTGCGAACGGAGATGGGAAATGTTTATGTGACTGTCAATGCCGATGAAGAAGGACCGCAGGAAGTTTTTGTCAGGTTGGGCAAATCAGGCTCATCGGCGATGGCTTTCACTGAAGCGATAGGCAGGTTGATTTCATTGGCTCTTCGTGCTGGTGTTTCACCTGATGCGATTGTTGAACAACTTTCTGGCATCAAAAGCAGTTCGGCAACTCGTCAAGAAAATGGAGCAATCGTTTTCTCCGTTCCCGATGCAGTTGCTAAATCTTTAGAGATGTTCCTTAAGGGAGAAAATCCGCCAAGAGGTTCAACACTGACTGAAACATTGTTGCAGGCGTTGGTTGAAAACAACGAAACCGAATTGACAGTTCCGCCAATTCCTTCTATTCGTGAAGAATTGCCTCAGATACTTCAAGCCAATGGCGCAAAGTATTCAGGCGACTTGTGTCCCAACTGTGGCGAGCCGCTTATTCACTCTGGCGGTTGCGAACTTTGCCTTTTCTGCGGTTATTCAAGGTGTCAATGAAATCCAGAAAGACGAAAATTCCAAACGACTTTTTAATGTCCTGCTTTTGGATATTGTAAGACTTGAAAGGCTCGTCATAGTTCACAGGTTTGACAGAAACACATCTGGAGTTGAAAACTAATTTCTTTCACTCAAGTTTGCCCAACACGAAAAGGGACTGCTTAGATTGAATATTCAACTGGCAATAAATCTTCACCTTCAAAACTGAGTTGATTTTTACCTGCGAACTCAAGCCTCGGATTACTCTCTGCTTCATCCCAAAGTCCTTGCGAAATGTAAAACACGCTTAGGGTGTTTGTGTCACGAATTCGGACGATCCGAGCCTTTTCCAAGTTGCGAATTTTCGCAATTTCAATCGCCCATTCTAACGCTTGGCGTTCACTTTCGGCGATAACTGGAACTCGGTCTCGTTCAATGAAACCACTGGTGAAAACATTGATATGGGTGTCGTGCCAGTTGACCTTGTTGATGAGTTTTTTTGTGGTTATGTCGGCAAGCCCCAAACCAGCGGCGTTACCGTGGGATTCTTTTGTCAAGTCAAGCACAACAATGACTCTCGGCATCGGATGTTTTAATTCGTTTTCACCAGTTATCATCATCCTTCCAATAACTTTCGTGTCCATGCCTGTGCCCGAAATATTTTTGCCCATTTGCTCAACGATGAGAACATCAAGGTTATTGAATGGAATTTTGGGACGAATTCGTTTCCAGAAACGAAGTAATTTCCGTTCGCCTTGCTCAATCTCCTCAGGTGAAAGTGCAACCAATTTCGCTACTTGATGATATGCGTTTTCAACGATTGCTAAGCCTGCAATGATAGGTAACTTTCTCAAAATTTCACGAGCCATTTGAGGGATAAAGTTTCGTAAACTCCAAGCCTTGTATGTATGAGCCACATCAGCCCCTTGTCTTTTGCCCATCCCGACAGCCATCATCTTGAGCAAACCACTCTCGTGAGGACCAGAAAAATCAGTGTGGTGTTTGATGCGATTGACAACAATAATGCCATCTGAATTAGCGGCGATTTTGTCGGCATAGACAGGGATGCCTTTGACTTCACTGACTTTTTCAACTTCCATTGTAGCCCAGATAGGTGCACCAATGAATTCTTCAGTTATGCCGTAGTCTCGCAAGATAGCGATTTGCCCTTCAACGGTTGCGCCTCCGTGACTACCCATCGCTGGAAATACAAAGGGTTCAGCGCCTAATTCACGAACAAAATCCACAATGCCCTTGATGATTTCAGAGATATTGGCGATTCCTCTACTTCCAGCAGTTATTGCAATTCTCTTGCCTTTGAGATTTCGTCCTATATCAAGCCTTTCCAACTGCTTTTTAACTTCTTCGGTAATTCTTTCAATCCGTTTGCTGTAAAGTTTTTGAATCACTTTTGCCATTTGAATGCCTTCAATCATCTTGTTTTCTCTCCGTCAGCGCAATGGATCTTTCCTTCAACCTACATTTCAAAGTTTATCAGCGCTTCAGAGGTTTTGACTAACGCTGAAAAAATTTCGTCAAAACATCGCTTTATCCTCTGAGAAATTCTTAGCCTAAAATTTCTCGTTATTGAGGCTTGTTCAAAAACAAATTGCGCTTCTATAGCCGGATGAATTTCCCGACCTATGAAAGTTTGTTGCAAAATTGACGGAGAAAATTCTTTGGTTTTGAGTTTTGTTCTCAAAGGCCAATGTCTCTTAGTGGGGTGATTGTTTGATGCGTTTTGGGTTTACGCTCGTGGAATTACTGGTTTTGATTGCAGTCATCAGTTTGCTTGCTGCAATTTTGATGCCAGTGCTTTCAAAGGCTCGTGAAAGCGCCCGCAAGTCTGTTTGCCAAACTAACTTGAGACAAATAGGTGTAGCCTTTAGCCTTTACACAAGCGACTATGACGACTTTTACCCTTGCAACGGCGACGCGAACTTGTGGATGGGACGAAACTGGCGAATCGTCATTCAATCTTACTTGCCAGGCAATCGGGTTCAAAGTTTGCCAATAGGCTACAACCAACTTTTAACGGTTCAACACAGCGATATTTTGCTTTGCCCTTCGGATGAACGAGCAATTCAGGTTTGGGAACGAACTTCGTATGCATACTCTGCAGCCTTCTTCCATTTGCCGTCACAAATTAACAGCCTCGCATCAACACTTCAGGGCAGCAGTTGTGCTACATGGACAAACATCGTTACAGCGCTTAGGAATTTGTCGCCTGTTGCTCAAAATGAAGCACAAGTCTTTTACCCGTCTCAAAAGGTTTTGATTGCTGAGTGGCTTAGCAATCACGAGAAGTTTTCCAGCGATTGCGGTTTTTGGTCTTGGGAAGGAAGTGCTAACTACTTATTCGCTGATGGTCATGTCAAGTTTTTGCGACGCTGCCAAATTGCTCCTGCAGTGAACGACTTGCCAGACATCAACTTGACAGTTAATGGAGTTGCAGGTAAGGATTTGCAGTAACTTTCTGGCGCCACAAGATATTCATGTAGGCATAGATTTAGCGTTGGCTTTTAGCCGGTAGAAAGTAAAGACAAAGGACAGTTTGCCTGCATGCTTCAATTAAACCGTGATAGACTTTTGCTTGGCACTCAAAAATGGATGAAGGAGCGAGTTGATGGCGATGGCAAAAGTAGTGGAGGCTTTGCCTGTTCCTAAAATTTCATTCTTTCGCTTGTCAAGATTACCTTACTTGCTTGCACTTTCTTTCGCTCTGACAATTTTTGGTGGTTGGTGGATGAAGCAAGCGGAGGTCATTGTGCTTGCATCCCAAATCACTGAATCTGTTCCTCCAATCCCTGCCTTAGGCGCTTTGTTGCTTTTGATAATTGTCAACCCTTTGATGAGAAGGCTATCACCCTCTCTTGCTTTGTCACGGAGCGAAATTCTTTTCGTTTACGCCTTTTGCACTGTTTCAACTGCAGTTCCAGCCTGTGGCAGTTTGCGTTTTGTTCTTTCGCTGACGACTTACCCAATTTATTACGAGCGGATGCAGCCTACTTTGCAGTTTGATTTGATTAACCCTTACATCCCTGAGTGGCTTGTTCCTAAAGAGTTTGCAGTTATCAGAGACTTGTATCACGGTCGCCCTGACGCAAAAGTTCTTTGGGATGCTTGGTTAATTCCTATTGCCTCTTGGACTCTCTTTTTTGCTGTTTACTGGATAGCCTTGACGGGCATTCTTTGCGTCTTTGAAAGGCGATGGCGTGAACACGAAAGGCTTGTCTTTCCGCTCCTTTATTTTCCGATTAGGGCTACTGAAGAGAAGTCTCCTGAAGGTTTGCCTAAGTTTTGGCGTGATCCCTTAATGTGGTTAGGTTTTTCCCTCTCTGCCTTTTACAATCTCCTGAACATCATCAATGCCTTTTTCCCTCAATTTCCTGCCCCTGGGAAGTTTTACGACCTAAGTCAATACTTCACTGCCCCACCTTTGGATGCTCTTATTCCCTTGACACTTTGGTATCGTCCTGAAGTTGTGGGATTGGGCTATTTGATGCCGACTGAAGTTGCCTTCACTGTTTGGTTCGCTTATGCTTTGTTCAAAATTGAAGCATTAATTGGAAGATTGCTCGGATGGCAACTGGCTGGTTATCCTTTCACTCAAGAGCAAGGTCTTGGCTCTTATTTGGCGACTGCTTTTTTGCTTTTTTACGCTGCCCGCCATTATTTGAAAGATTGGACAAAAGCCCTTGTCAAACCATCATATGAATTTCTTGAAAATGACGAAATCACTCCTCGTGAGACATTGGTTTGGCTTTTGATTGGTGTAGGTGGAGTTTTAGCATTTTTGGTGGTTGCTGGAATGCACCCAACGCTTGCAACCCTTTATTTGCTTTTGACTTTGCTGGTTGCTCTCGTTTACACTCGCATAAGGGCTGAAGTTGGTGCTCCTATGGTTTGGTTGTTCCCATACTACCAGCACAAAAAAGTCATACTTTACACTTTTGGAACTGAGCGGGTGATGGGTTTGGGTGGTGTTAAAAGCATGACTGCTTTCGCTATCTTCACTTTCATGGCTCGTGGTTTCTTCCACTCTTACACAGCAACTCAGTTTGAAAACATTCGGCTCGGAACTCAAGTTGGTTACCCACCGAGACTTTGGGTTCGTTTAAGCCTTTTGGCTATAATTATCGGCGTCTTGATGGGCTTTTACTTTCATCTTGTTCCCTATTATGCTGGTGGTGCAATCAACTTCCGAGAGGGAGGGATTTGGGGTCATTGGCATGCAGCCGCCGAATACAGTGCTATCATCAGTTACCGAACTACACCCTTGCCTCCAGATTTCCCACGAATCATTGCGACGGTTTTGGGTGCAATTTTGACTCTTTTGTTCGGAGCCATTAGATTCAACTTCCCAACATCACCTTTCCATCCACTTGGTTTTGCCATTGCTGGTGCTTATGGAGATTTGGTTTGGTTTCCTTTCCTTACCGTCTGGGTTGTTAAGTTTTTGGTTTTGCGATATATTGGTGTTAGGCTTTACCGAAGGACTGTCCCATTTATGCTTGGTTTTGCTTTGGGTCATTACATTATTGCTGGTGTCATCTGGGGCTTATGGTCAACGACAGGAAAACCTCCTTTCCAAAGGTATGGAGTTTGGTTCGGTTAGATTTCAAATTTCAGCCTCAAAAAATGTGGCAAACTTTTGATGGCAGGGCTTGAAGGATTCTTGCCGATAAAAATAAGCGACAAGGGGGGAAGCCACTATGGCGAACGAAGTGGCGCTTTGGGAAAGGTTGCGACGCCTATCAGCGTTGCAACCAAAAATTGTATTGTCACCTTCCAACGATGAAAACTCCTTTGACTCCCAAACTGTTGACTTCCCTTTCATAGTCCGATACGAAGGCTCCTGGAGACTCTTCTACACTGGTTTTGATGGCAAAACTTTTCGGCTCGGCGTAGCGACAAGCACTGATTTGCAAAATTGGAAACGAGCAGGTTTAATCTGGAATTTGCCTGAAGGTCAAAATGTCGCTTCTGCTTGGTTGCTAAAACACAATGACCTTGATGAACCAATCGTAAAACTGAAGCGTGGTCTTTTTTGGATGGCTTACACTAAATCTTGGGAAAGTCAATGGGGTTCATTAGAACTGGCTTTTTCAACGGACCTTGAGATTTGGCATCCCTTTGAAGCCAATCCAGTTTTGACAGCGAAAGAAGGAGAGGCTTGGGAAAATGCAGGTTTAACATCACCTTGTTTAATTGAGCGTCAACACCTCTTCTGGCTCTTTTACCTTGGCAGAAACGGTTTACCATCTCTTGGAGTGGCGTTATCAACCGACTTGCTCATCTGGTCAAGAGACTTAGAAAACCCTCTCATCCAATTTTCGCCCGATTACCTTGAAGGCAGACCTTTCATAGTCAGAGACGGAAACCGATGGTGGCTTTTTGTTGGAGACAGTAAGGGTTTCAAGGCTGCCTTCTCCGAAGATTTAAGGCGATGGCAAGTCCTTGAGGATGAAACCCTTACTTTCAATGAAATTGACAACCCTTCAAGTCCCTACCTGTTCTTGCAAGAGGGCAAACTTTGGCTTTTTTTCGCTGCAAACCAAGGTGGCAAAAGACATATCTTTTGTGTTGTTGGCGACTATTAAATTGAAACTCTTTAGGGAACATTCTTCATGGGTGCTGACAAGAGAAATGAGCGCTAAATTCGTTTGGTGAGAATTTGATTTGTAAAGGCGAAACGAAATTCGCAGTAACATTTCAATAAACAGCATCGTCATTTTTGATAAACTTGCACTGCGAACTTTTCGCAATTTGAAATTGAGAAGGTGTCAAAGGTGTTTTGCCCTCGTTGCGGTTCAAAAGAAACGAAAGTTATTGACTCAAGGTTAATTGACAAAGGTTCGGCTATTCGTAGACGAAGGTTTTGTTCCGAATGTGGTGTTAGGTTCACTACACACGAGCGCATGGTTACTCATCCAATTTGGGTCGTTAAAAAGGATGGTAGGCGTGAACTTTTTGACCGACAAAAAGTTGAAATTGGGATGATGAAGGCTTGCGAAAAGCGTCCAGTTGCTCCAGAGCAAATAAAAAAAGCCGTTGATGATATTGAGTGGGAGTTGCAAAGGCGAGGTGGCAGACAGGTGACTTCAAGAGAAATCGGCGATATGGTCATGGCAAAGTTATTGGAAATTGATGATGTTGCCTACATCCGTTTCGCTTCCGTTTACCAAGAATTTGACGATGCCCGAAGGTTCGCTGAACTTCTCGCTTCACTCCAAAGGCAAAGAAACAAACCAAAGAAAACCTCTACCAAAAGGAGAAGAAAAATTCCTTAGTTGATTTAATTCTTCAAACTGGCAATTGCTCAGAAATGGCGAGGCTATGATGATTGACAATTTTTAAAGGGCTATCAGGATAATTCAAGTGATACCGAAAAAGCGCAAAAGAAGCGACATTGAAGCGAGAAAGCGAAAAAGAAGTGGCATTGAAGAGCGAGCAAGTTCAAAGGAGGTGTATGCCGATGAGGAAGTGGTCGTTAGTAGTAGTATTGTCCACGATTTGTTTCTCTCATGCTTTTGCTCAACAAACTCCAAGCGATGTCACTTTCGGCGGTGAGTATTTTTTCCGTTTCAGAACATCTGCTGGCGGACTCTCAAATGAAGAAAGAGCAGCCACTTTGCAAAGTCGTCTTACTCAAGTTTTCACAAGGATAATTGCTCAAGGAGCAAAATTGGAAGTTAGTGTCCGCTCTAAGGGAGCAACCAAGTTAATTTTTGTTGCAGGTGTTCCTTTCGTGACAGTTACACAAAATGACGCTCTCGCTAATCAAACAAAAGTTGAGCATTTGACGAAAGTTTGGTTAGGAAACATAAAGCAAGGTCTGGCACTCATTCTCGGTCAGCGCTGAATTTTGGCAGAATTTAGGCGATCGCTCTTTTTTGTTGCGAAGTTTGTTAACTGAATTTTCTGGATTCTTATGAAAAGTTGAGCAGGTTGGCAAATCCTCTGACGGTCAGGGAAGAGCAAAGATACTCAATTTTGAACGCTCAACACATTTGTTGAAGCCTGCATGAAATTTTCCCTAAGCAGATTTTGTCAGCCCTTATTTACACTAAACAAATTTTGTGAGCATAGGGCGAAAGTTTTTTACTCAAGAGTTAGGCTTCACTTAACCAAGAAGGCGTTCAATTTCCTCTTTGTGTCTGGTTTCATCTTCGGCGAACATTTCTAAGGTTGCCCTCAAGCCAATGTCGCCGACCGCTTCCGCTTGTTGTGCTCTTTCTCGGTAACCAGCAATCGCTTCCAGTTCATATTTGAGAGAATCTTGCAAAACATCACGCCAATCAAAAACTTCGGCAGGAGTTTCAATTTCAACCCTCGGTGTTCCACCTAAGGCGACGATTTTGTCAGCAAGATACATTGCATGCTTGACTTCATCCATAACCTCTTTTTGGAGTAACTCTCTGACTTCGTGACCTGGGATGCCTTTGAGGACAGCAGCGTGACGGATGTAGCGGACGATTGTGTTTAACTCGGCGTTCATGTCCTTGTTAAGCCCCTCAATTAGTTCCCTAAGTTTCTCTTCCATCGCAATCACTCCTTTTGCCAATTCTCCATGGGAAATCTGCAAACGCTGGCGAACGATTTTAGCATATTTTGTTGGAAACGCTACCAGATGTAAACTTGACCGCCTAATCGCTTGAAAGTTAGCAACGCTGCAGCGGAGACCAAAACCATGAAAGTCGTGACAGCAAAAGAGAGTTCAATATTGCCACCTGACATGTTCAAGAAGGCAAGGACGGGCAGAACTTTCCCAACATCTGTTCCAGCCACAATAAGCACTGGTGCAAATTCGCCCATCGCTCTTGCCCAAGCCAAAACCGAGCCTGCAATCAAACCATTTTTTGCAAGTGGCAAAGTTATGCGAAGAAAGGCGTAAACCGGCGATGCTCCCAAACTGCGAGCCACTTGTTCAAACCTCGGATTAACTTGGTCAAAGGCAGCCTTGAAAACCCTGATGCCGAGCGCCGAAGCAACAGCAAATTGAGCAATGATGATGCCCTGAGGTTTGTAAAGGACGCCAATTGTATCATTCAACCATCGCCCTAAGTTCGTTTGACCGAAAATTGCAACAAGAGTCAAACCAACAACAAGTGGCGGGATGATGATGAGAAGGTCAACAATTGTGTCCAAGACTACGGCTAATCGGAACTTGTAACGGGAGAGTGCGTAAGAGGTAGGGACACCGAGCAAAATCACGAAAAAGGTTGTTACTGTTGCAGTTAAGACACTCAATTTGAAAGCATAAAAAAGTTCTTCCCTCGCCAATGAATCACGCCATAAAGTGATGATTGCTGGCATTTCCTCAACAGCCTTGAAAGGCAAAATCGCATCCATCCAAAGCAATGACAGAATTAATCCGAGGTAGAGAAACAAGCCTGAAAAGACAATTGCCTTGAACCAAAATTCTGTCCAGTTGAGTCGCTTGTTCAAAACCATTTCATTCACCTTCCGCATTCAGATTTTGCACCTGTTCTTTTCTGAAGTCTACTTTCGGCTTTTTCATCTTAGCGAATAGCCCAAGGTAAGGATGACAAAAATTTTTGACACTGAAAAGGATGGTTGGCATGAGCGAAATTCGTTTTGTGATAAACTTTTTGCCGCTGAATGAATAACACTAAAAGAACAAGGGCTATGCGGCAATGGAAGCGCAGTGAATGGTTGAAGTTTTGGGGAGCGGGCGTCATTTTAGGAGGTGAAATCAAAATGTCGCCAAAGAATTTGGCTAAGCGGCTTCCAAATTTGCTGTTTGTCCTTACTGACGACCAGGCAAAATGGGCGGTTGGCGTCTACGGAAATGAAGACATTCACACACCTAATATGGACAAACTCGCCCTTGAAGGGATGAGATTTAACTTTGCTATGACTTGTCCTGTCTGTTCGCCATCACGGGGCATGATTTTGTCTGGTCTTTACCCGCATCAAATTGGGCTTGACGATTACATCGGAGATGAGGAAGAGGGCATTGACCCAAAGGTCACATTGCTTTCCGAAGTTCTCAAGCAGGCGGGCTATGTGACGGCGCTTTTGGGCAAGTGGCATCTTGGTCACAAGCGACCAGAACATCATCCAATCCGTCGTGGTTTTGATGTTTTCGTTGGATCTCGTGGTGGTGGCTTTGCCAACAAAGACCCGAAACTTGAAGTCAGCGACAAGGTTCAACAGTTTTACGGTTTCGCCATTGATGTTTTGACCGAGCAAGCGTTACAATTCATGCGCCAGAACCGAAACAAACCTTTTGCTTTATTCTTTCACACTCGTGAACCTCACATGCCTTATCTGCCTGTCCCTGATGAAGCAATGAAACCTTACGAAGGCAAAAGGCTAAAAGTTCCAAAAGTTGAAGGTGTTACAGAAGAAAAGTTACAAGCAGAGTATCGTGCTTATTACAGCGCAATCACTGCCGTTGACATTGCTTTGGGAAGGTTGCTTGACGAATTAGAGGCTTTGGAAATCGCTGATGACACGATAGTCGTTTTCATGGGCGATAATGGCTACATGCTCGGTCAACACGGTTTGGAAACTAAGGGGAACGCTTGGAAAATTGTCCCACAGGGAGGGACGATAATTGGGACAAGGATCTTAGGTGACCCAAACCTGCGACGCCCAAACATGTTTGACCTTTCAATCATGGTGCCGTTAATAATTCGTTGGCGTAATGTTGTTCCCCAAAATTTAGTTTGCGATGAATTGGTTGTTTCAACCGACTTGATGCCTACCTTCGTTGACATCTTAGGGCAATTTGGTTGCGATGTTCCAAAGAATTTGCAATTTGAAGGGCAAAGTTTGCTTCCCTTACTTCGTGGTGAGAAAATTGTTGGGCGTGATGTGGCTTTTTTGCTTTACGATATGCATCACGGAGCAGTTGCCAACATGAGAATGGCTCGGACGAAAGAGTGGAAGTTGGTTTTGCACCTTTCAAAGGAATCGGCTGATGCCAAGCCCATTTTGGGTGAACTTTACGATTTGCGAAACGATCCAGAAGAAGAAATCAACCTTTACGAAGATCTATCCGTAAAAGCAGTGCGGAAAGAGTTAACTGAAAGGTTGAGAAAATGGCAAGAAAAAGTCGGAGACCCAATACTTTGCAAAATTTGAAAGCAAGCGTTCCACTCGTTGGCGATCATGGACTAAAGCCCATTAGCATAGTTGGAAAATGGTTACCAGCAACTTTTCATGGGTTTTCGTAATTGGCTGTGTTTTTCTTTGCTTTTGTGTGCGAGGGAAGAAGTCTGCCTTTTTTATTCCCCTTTTGGAGAGTGGGATTTTTCTCCGCCCATTTCCAAACTTGATCAGTTCGCAAATTTTCAATCATTGGTAAAGTGATGCCTTGGTTGATGCCTACTATATCTGTTGCCCACCAGTTTCGGTCTGAGTTAAAGGCACCACGAAAACCATAATTTCCCCAAAGATGCTCGCTAAATTGCTCTCGGAAAAAGCGAAGGGCAGCAATGCGTTCACGAGGCGCAAAAGGCAAAGAGCCTGATGAAGCAGATGGCGCTACTGTTCCATCATGCCAACCTTAGCGTGCTAACTTTCGGCAGGCAAAGGATAAGTTGGCGAGCCTAAAGCCAAAAGATACATCAGCATGTGCTAAGCATACTTACCCCAACGAAAAGGCAGGAGTCCTTGCTCAGGCGCCCAAGCCATTGCTAAGGTTAATTTTCCGTTACGCATCCAGTTCCAAGCCAATCGCTCTTCAATTTTTGGGGCATATTTTTTTCAGTTGGCGATGGTTTGTAAAGGCTTCTTCGCAATTAAAACATCTGCCAAAAGCCAAAGGGGGTCCACTGAAGAAATTTCCGACTTCTATTTTTCTTGATACCTGTCACCTTTTTGAAGTCAAGGAAATGGTAGAAAAAGCCATGCATTTGCTTGGCTTCTTGGGTGAAAAATTGTGAGACTGCAAGGATAACTCTTGATGCTTCATCATAGGTAATCCATTTACGCTTGGCAGCAATTGCCCACGCTACTAAACCAAAACCTGTCGCTGCAATACTGGCTGGTGCATCTTCTCGGTCTCAGTCACAGTCACGAACCAAACCATTTTACTGGTTGGTTTGCTCTAAGAAATAGCAAAAGGCAGATTGTTCCAATTCGTCCAAGAATCGTTCATCGTCACGATTGAGACGATAGGTGCTACTTGTTGAACCAATAGAGTTTGCCGTTAAGGTTATGCCAAGCCATGACAAGAACCTTCTTCTTGTCATCTTAGGTTACCCCTTCATTGATATTCAATTAGTCAAAGGCACTGGCTATTTTAGCACCAACCGATTTTGAGAGATTTGGCTTTTGAAGCCTTAGTGAAGAAATGGTCACCAACAAAGTTTGCAGTAAAGAATGAGAGCGAAAATGTTTACAAATTGGGGTGTCGTTGCTATAATGCGGATGTGCATCTTGGGCTTAAGGGTGCAATCCCAAACCTTTAGGCTGATGAGGAAGTATTTAAGCCATAGTGAAAAGTAGGTGAAACAAATTGCTAAAAATGAAGCAAACTTTAGAACCCAAATTGCGCAAGCGTTTAATTTTGAGAGGGGAAGGCAACCTTTTTGTTCGTATTAAAAAATTCCTTTTGGAATGCTGGGCGGAACTGAAACTGGCTCAGAGACCAATGAAGCAAGAGGTGATGAGTTACAGCGTGGCTGTTTTAGTCGTAATTTTGTCTCTCGCTGTTTATATGGCAATTTTAGACTTCCTTTTCGCCAGAATCTTTGCACTCTTCTATTAGGGGGCAACTTTTAATGATGCAACTTCAGAAACCAACGCTGCGGAAGCGATGGTATGCTGTCCATGTTATGACTGGGCAGGAAGAAAAGGTGAAAAAACTTTTGGAAAGAAGAGCAAAGGCGATGGGACTTGAAGAAAAAATCGGTAGAATTGTGATTCCAAAAGAAAGAGACATACAAAGCCGAAGGAAAGGTCCCACCGAGCGTAGGATTTTCCCAGGCTATATCCTAGTTGAGATCGTTTTGGATGAGGAGACATGGCATTTGGTTCGCAGAACGCCTGGTGTGACAGGCTTCGTAGGTGTTCAAGAGGGTAAGACTGACAAAAGTGGCGTCCCGCTCATTCAACCTTTGCGTGACCACGAAGTTGAAGGTATTTTGAGGATGATGGGAGAAGAAGTAATTCGTCCAAGACCTATTTGGCACAAAGGCGAAATGGTCAGAATTAAGTCTGGTCCTTTCTTGGACACACCTGGACGAATTGAGGAAGTTAATTCCCAAAGGCAAACCCTGATTGTAATGGTTAACTTATTGGGTCGTGAGACTCCAGTAGAGGTTGATTTCGCCCAAGTTGAAAGACTGTAAATTGAATCTTGCGTTTGGAAAACTTTCTCGTTAAAATATTCCCTTCGGTTTTCAGTCAATTAGGAGGGTTGCTTTGTGGCTAAAAAAGTTGTCACTACTATCAGGTTAAATTTGCCAGCGGGTAAAGCAGCAGCAGGTCCGCCTGTCGGTCCGACGCTGGCACCTTATGGCATCAACCTTATGGAATTCATCAAATCGTATAACGAAGCAACTCGTGAAATGGTTGGCACAGTTATACCAGTGGATGTGACCATTTACTCTGATAAGTCCTTCACTTTTGTTCTTAGGCGACCTCCCGTTTCCGAGTTACTGAAAAAGGCAGTAGGAATAGAAAAAGGTTCGCCAAAGCCAAACAAGGTCAAAGTAGGGAAAGTCACGAGGGAGCAAATTCGTGAAATCGCTTTGATGAAGATGCCAGACCTTAACACTGAAGACCTTGAAGCCGCTATGAGAATAGTTGAAGGGACTGCAAGAAACATGGGAATTGAAGTTGTCCCATGAAAATCTATTTCCTTTTTCGCAAAGCCACTTTTTTGTTCCCAAGATGTCAAAGTCGGAGGGAAAAAACATGACAAAGAGAGGAAAACGCTATCGTCAGTTGTTAGAACTTTACGACAAACAACAAGCCTTTCCAGTGGTTGAGGCTTTTGAGTTAATCAAAAAGTTGGCGACAGCCAAATTTGATGAAAGCGTTGATGTGGCAATAGTCTTGGGCATTGACCCAAGAAAGAGTGACCAAAGAGTTCGTGGTCTCGTCCAATTGCCTTACGGGACTGGAAAGAAACCTATTGTCGCTGTTGTCGCTAAGGGTGAGAAAGTGAGAGAGGCAGAGGAAGCAGGTGCTGATTATGTTGGCAGTGAAGATTTGATTGACAGGATTGACAAAGGATGGAAGGGATTTGATTACTTAGTTGCCACTCCTGATATGATGCGCTCCCTTTCAAAATTGGGTCGCAAATTGGGACCGTTGATGCCAAGCCCACGCAACGGGACAGTGACTAACGAAATTGGTGAAGTAGTCAGGCAACTTAAGATTGGAAGGCTTGACTTTCGCACAGACCCGCAAGGTGTGGTTCATGCTGTCATCGGCAAAGTTTCTTTTCCAACGGAACATTTGTTGGAAAACTTTAAGACTTTGCTTGATGCAATTCTTAAGGCACGACCATCAACCCAAAGGGGACAATATATCCGTAGCATAACCCTTTCACCTACGATGGGACCTAGCGTCAAGGTTGATGTTCAAAAAGCAATGCAATTGGTGCGTTGATAGCATCAATAGGCAAGTCAAAGGAGGACAAGTCAACATGCCGAAAACAGAAAGGCTTCAAATAGTTGAAGAATTCACAGAGAAAATTCAGAGATCAAAGGGTTTTGTCGTGACAACCTACAAAGGCTTGGACGCTCAGCAAATGACAGAACTTCGCCGCCGATTGAAAAAGGAAGGCACTGAGTTGAAAATCATCAAAAATACTCTCTTTGCAAGGGCGCTATCGCAATTAGGTTACAATGGCGAACTTACACAAAGGTTGAAAGGTCCTTTGGCAGTTGTCTTTGGCTACGATGACCCAATTTCTGCACCTAAGGTCGTTCACAATTTGCGAAAGGATTATGAAATTTTGTCTTTACTTTGGGGCATAATAGAGGGGAAACTTTATGAGGGGCATCAATTGGAAGAAATTGCCAAATTGCCGCCGAGAGAGGAACTTTTGGCTCAAATGGTCGGTTACCTTCTCGCCCCTCTTTACGACTTTATTAGCATTTTCAATGCTTTGCTTTGGGAATTCAAAGCAATCCTTGAAGCAGTCATAGAAAAGCAAGGAGGAATTGACCAACAAGGAGGGTCTCAAATGGCAGCAACAAGCAAAGTGCAAGAACTTTTTGAAGCCCTCAAGGGCTTGACGCTCCTTGAACTAAAGCAGTTGACGGACATGTTCAAGGAAGAATTTGGTGTTACAGCAGCAGCACCTATGGCTGTCGCCGCCGTTCCTGTTGCCACACCTGAGGTTACGCCTGTCGTTGAAGAAAAAACCGAGTTTAAGGTTGTCCTTAAATCTGCTGGTGACCAGAAACTACAAGTCATCAAAACTGTTCGTGAAGTTGTGCCTGGATTAGGGCTTAAGGAAGCCAAAGATTTAGTAGAAAATGCTCCTTCTGTCTTGAAGGAAGGCATCAGCAAAGAAGAGGCTCAGAAAATCAGGGAGAAGTTGGAAGCAGTTGGAGCAACAGTTGAAATTGAATAAACCAAGAAAGGTGATGAGGGCTTGGTGATTTATGCCTTGCCCATAAAAATTTGCTTCACGGGAGGCAATAAACCTGCCCACCTTCAATCTTTAACCCACAAAGAAGGGGGTATATAACAGCATGGTTGATACAACTGTTCACCATCGTGCACAGCAAAGTCGTTTTGTTCTCAATTTGAAAGAGAAGTTAGCCCATTATCAAAAGGTTCTCCCCCCAGTTGAACCACCTCATTTCCTTGAAATTCAAAAGCAGTCTTATGAGTGGTTCTTAAAAGAGGGCTTGAGGGAATTGCTGAAGGCATTCTCTCCTATTGAAGACTACACTGGCAAATTGGTTTTGGAGTTTTTGGATTATGAACTTGAAGTGCCACAACCTTACCCTGGTTGTCCTCAATGCCATCAAGGTGCTTGCCACCAGCACAAATATTTTTCGCCAGAGGCATGCAAAGAGAGAGGACTTACTTACGAAGCATCTTTGCGTGCGAAAGTGAGGCTAATTGACAAAGAGAGTATTGAAGTCAAGGAACGAACGGATGTTTACTTGGGTGAACTCCCTCTGATGACACCACAAGGCACTTTTATAGTTAACGGGACAGAAAGGGTTGTCGTCTCCCAACTGAACAAGTCTTCTGGAGTTTACTTTTCTTCTCGGTTGCATGAGTTGACTGGTAGGGAACTTTTCTTAGCCCAAATTGTCGCTCGCAATGGCAATTGGGTTGAATTTGAGACAGTAGTTGAAACAAGGCAAGAAGAGAGAGCCAAAGAGAAAATAAGCATTCGTGTCCGAATTGGTGGCTCTAAAGCGATGCCTGCTACGATGCTTCTCAAAGCCTTCAGCGCCCTAAAAGAAACAAGGGGAATTCCAGCCAAAATCACCTTGCTTCCTAAGTCCAGCCCTAAGTTGATAGGAAAAAGGTTGGCTGAACCTGTTATTGACCAAAAAACAGGTGAATTCCTTGCTCAAAGCAACATCATCATAAATCAAGAAGTTTGGGAGAATTGGCAAAATGCCTCCGTTGACAAAATTGCTGTTTATGAAGAATTGCTCTCTTGTAGCACAAACGAAGACATCGTTAAATTGTTCAGTGTCCCTCAAAACTACACACAGCCAATTCAAATTTCACCTGATGAGTTAGAAGACCAAAGACTTTGGTTGCTTGAGGATTTAACCGACCCACGCACTAAGAGAGTGGCTGTTCGTGGACCTGTCAGAGTGACTCCTGAAATCCTTGAACGCATCAATAGGGTTTTGGATCATGGATTGACACAAGTTACTCTTTACCGATGTGACCCTTACATTAGTGACACCATTGAGATTGACCCTGCACCAGATGAGAAAACGGCTCTTTTAATGTTTCATCGTGTCCTTCGCCCTTCTGAACCTGCTACTTTTGATTCCGCCCGTGAATTGATTTTCAGTCTTTTTCTTGACCCAAGAAGATACGATTTGGGCAGGGTTGGAAGATATTTGCTCAACCGAAAACTGAAGTTCAAGGATTGGCTCGGCTCCGAACCTGACAACGAAGTTGTCACTTTGACCCTTGAAGATTTAGTTGGAACTTTAAGGGCAATAATTCTGTTCCGTGAAAAGATTGAAAGCCTTGATGATAAGATGGGGCAACAATTTTGGAATTTGTTTGGTGGGGCAAGAGAGAAGGAGAGAGGCTCTGGTTTAATGGTAGCCCAACCCACAATGCCCGTCCCAGAAATTCTCAAAAACCCTGATTGGCTCTCTTTGCTTCAAGACGATGTTGACCACCTTAAGAACAAGCGTGTCAGGAGTATAGGCGAAGTTTTGCAATCTCAACTTAGGGCTGCTATGCTGAGAATGGAAAGGGCACTGAAGGAGCGAATGGCAACTTTACCGAGAGATCAAATTTCGCCTCAGCAACTCCTTTCTATCAAACCTTTGCAAGCAGCCATAAGGTCCTTCTTTGCTACTGGTCAATTGTCCCAATTTCTCAGTCAGCACAATCCCCTTGATGAATTGGAACACAAAAGGCGTATGACTGCACTCGGTCCTGGTGGTATCTCTCGTGAGAGCGCAAAGGGAATGCTTCAACTTAGGGATGTTCATGCCAGCCACTACGGTCGTATCTGCCCAATTCAAACTCCCGAAGGTCCCAATATCGGTCTGATTTCTACCCTTGCTGCTTATGCGAAGGTTGATGAGTTCGGTTTTGTCAGAACACCTTATAGGGTTGTCAAGGAAGGAGTCCTAACAGGAGAAATTCATTGGCTTGCTCCAGACGAAGACGAGCGTTTCTACATTGCACCCGCTGACACCCCAGTTGATGAGAAAGGGAAAATCATTCCTGAAAGGCTTATTGTCCGAGGACCGAAACCAGAAACAGGCGAACCAGGATACATGTGGGTTCACCGCTCTCAAGTCCACTACATGGATGCTTCCCCAAGACAATGTTTCTCCGTCGCTACCAACCTTATTCCTTTCCTTGAACACGATGATGCCAACAGAGCCTTGATGGGTTCCAACATGCAAAGGCAAGCAGTCCCAATTATTTATCCGGAAGCGCCTTTAGTTCGCACTGGCTTAGAAGGCAAAGTAGCAAGAGACTCAGGTGCGCTCGTCATCGCTGACGAGGATGGCATTGTTGATTATGTTGATGCATCACGCATTGAAATTAAAACTCGTTCTGGCGAGAAAAAATCTTACGAGTTGCGAACCTTTAGAAGGTCAAACCAAGGAACCTGCTTCCATCAAAGACCGATAGTTTCAAAAGGGCAAAGGGTTAGAAAGGGAGATGTTTTAGCAGATGGACCAGCAACCAAAGACGGTTTGTTGGCATTGGGACGGAACTTGCTGGTTGCCTTTATGGTTTGGGAAGGTTACAATTACGAAGATGCTATCGTTATCAGCGAAAGGCTCGTCAAAGAAGACATCCTGACAAGCATACACATTGAAAGTTACGAGACAACTTCAAGGGACACAAAACTTGGTCCTGAAGAAATCACCAGAGATGTTCCCAATGTGCCTGAGGAGAGGTTAAAGTTTCTTGATGAAAACGGCATTATCATCATAGGCTCAGAGGTCAAGTCAGAGGACATTTTGGTTGGCAAGGCTGTTCCTAAACCTGTTTCTGAACTATCGCCTGAAGACAGATTGATGGTCGCCATTTTCGGCAAAAAGGCTGAAGACATGAAAGACGCTTCTCTCAAAGTCCCACCAGGCGAATATGGAACTGTCATTGGGACTTTGGTTCTGGCTCGCTACAAGTATCGTTGTCGCAAATGCGGTGAAATAGTTAGGACATGGAAAAAACTTGAGAGATTGGAGCATTCAAAATGCGGTGGCAAATTGGAGCAACTACCAAGCGATGAACTCAAATCAGGTGTCAACATGATGGTTAAGGTTTATGTTGCTCAAAGGCGTAAAGTCAGCGTCGGTGATAAATTGGCAGGCAGGCACGGCAATAAAGGTGTTATCGCTAAAATTCTTCCTGAGGCTGACATGCCCTATCTTCCTGACGGAACGCCTGTTGACATAATCTTAAGCCCGCTTGGAGTCCCATCACGAATGAACATCGGTCAACTTTTTGAAACGCATCTTGGTTGGCTTGCTCACTTTTATGGAACTTCCTTTGAAGTTCCACCCTTCCTCGGTATCGTCAGAGAGAATGACTTGTTTGAAGGTCTTCGTGAAGCAGTCAACGAATTGGCTAAAGAAGAGATTTATCGGATGGCAACAACTGAGTGGGCAAGTCTGTGGAACAAAGAAGAAGGAAGTCCAGAAGAAACAAAATCGCTGAAAGTCAGAAAACCTCAATGGGGCGAACCTGCTGAAGTTTACGCTGACGAATTGGCTCAAAATATTCTCTCTCTGCCACCAGAAAGTAAAGAGCAACTTTTGGCTTTGTTGAACCTGCCTTCTAATGCCGACAGATCAAAGGTCAAAGAAACATTGCTTTCCTTTGCCAATCGTCGTGTTGGCTTTGACTCTGAAACTGGCAAATCCATCCTTTACGATGGTCGCACTGGCGAACCCTTTGACCAACCTGTGACTATTGGTTGGATGTTCATCATGAAACTCATCCACATGGTTGAAGACAAAATCCATGCAAGGGCAGTCGGTCCTTACTCCTTGGTCACTCAACAACCTTTGGGTGGTAAGGCTCAATTTGGAGGTCAAAGGTTGGGAGAAATGGAGGTTTGGGCATTGGAAGCCTACGGGGCAGCCTATAACTTGCAGGAAATGTTAACTGTCAAATCCGACGATGTTCACGGTCGCGTCCAGACCTTTGAAGACATCGCTCACGGTCGTAACATTCTTGAAGCAGGCATCCCTGAATCCTTCAAAATTCTCGTTAAGGAACTCCAAAGCCTCGGCTTGCAAGTCACCGTTGAAACCAAAGAGGGAGTTGTCGTTGAACTCAAAGATGACGAAGAAACAGTGGAGAAGGGAAAGAGATGATGGCGAGGCTTTCTTGTCTTTCAGAAGTGAAAAAGCATTTAGGCTCTTTACCTAAAAGAGCCTTTGGATTTTGCAATGGGCATTTACTTGATGCCCTATTCCTTTTGGAGGTGACAAAAATTGCAAACCAAACAACAAAGGCAAACCGTTCATTACTTTGATGTTGTCAGGATCGGTTTAGCGTCACCTCAAGACATCCGCTCTTGGTCTCATGGCGAAGTCAAGCGCCCAGAAACCATTAACTACCGAAACTTCCGACCTGAAAAGGAAGGACTTTTTGACGAAAGAATTTTCGGTCCAACCAAAGATTACGAATGCGCATGTGGTCGTTACAAGAAAAGAAAATTCGCAGGAATGGTTTGTGAGCGATGTGGCGTTGAAGTTACAACTTCAAGAGTGCGAAGGAGAAGGATGGGACATATTGAACTGGCTTCACCTGTGGCTCATATTTGGTTTTTCAGAAACACTCCATCTATCCTCGCTCTACTCCTTGACCTTTCACCCAAATTAGTTGAGCGTGTCATTTACCTGACAACTTACATCGTCACTCAAGTTGACCAAAGGGCGATCAAGCAAGAAAGAGAAAATTTGGAAAAGGCTGTTGAGTTAGAAAAGGACGAAATTGACGAAGAAGAAGTCCGTAAACAAATCAATAAGCTGAGAAGGGAACAAGAAACACTGAGGGAAAGAGCAAGTCAAAACATTCTGCCCGAAGACGAGGCTGAAGAAATTATCCGCCAAATTGATAAGGATATCCAAAACATATCTCAACACGCTGAAGAGCAAAAGCAGAGACTTGAAAATGCTTTGGAACTACTCCAATCCTTACAACCCAAACAAGCCCTCACTCCTGAAGAACTTGAATCGCTTAGAAGGTTGATGGAGGCAGGTCAACGTAAACTTGGTCGCTCCTATGACCACTTGTTCAAAGTTGGAACGGGAGCAGAAGCCATTAAGGAGTTACTTGAAGAATTAGACCTTGAAAGATTGTCCCGTGAGTTGAGAAGGACAATTCAAGAGACCTCAGGCTCAAAGAGAGCCCGTGCCATAAAGCGATTGGAAATAGTTGAAGCCTTCAGAAAGTCGCGCAACCGACCTGAGTGGATGATTTTAGAAGTTTTGCCAGTTCTGCCACCTGAACTGAGACCGATGGTTCAACTGGAAGGGGGAAGGTTCGCCACCAGTGACCTCAATGACCTTTACAGGCGTGTAATCAATCGCAACAATAGGCTCAAAAAGATGAGGGATATTCGTGCACCCGAAAGCATCATAAATCACGAAAAGAGGTTGCTCCAAGAATCTGTTGATGCTTTGCTTGACAATAGTAGGAAGGCACATCCAGTCTTGGGTTCAAACGGTCGTCCCTTGAAATCGCTCTCTGACATGCTTCGTGGTAAGGAAGGTCGCTTTAGACGCAACTTGCTCGGCAAAAGGGTTGACTATTCAGGACGCTCCGTTATCGTTGTCGGTCCTCACCTAAAACTTTACCAATGCGGTTTGCCAAGAGTAATGGCAAAAGAGTTGTTCAGACCTTTCCTTATGCATTGGCTTGAGCAACATTCTGAACAGACAGGTGTATACACTTTAAGAAGTGCAAGGCGATTGCTTGAGGACGAAGAGAACCCTCTTGTCCACGAGGCTTTGGAAAATGTTGTAAAGGAACATGTTGTTTTGTTGAACCGAGCACCAACACTTCACAGATTGGGCATCCAAGCCTTTGAGCCTGTCTTAGTTGATGGTAAAGCAATACAAATTCATCCCTTAGTTTGCCCGCCTTACAATGCCGATTTTGACGGTGACCAAATGGCTGTCCATGTCCCGCTCTCTGTTACTGCTCAAGCAGAGGCTCGTTTACTGATGATGTCGTCAAATAACATCTTCTCGCCCGCCAACGGTCAACCTCTGATGGCTCCTGGCTACGACATTGCCCTTGGCTGCTATTATTTGACTTTGTGGAAACCTTTGCCTGAGGAAGCGAAAGTCCGTTACGAAGATGGAAAGGAGACTTTTGAATCGCCTAACGAGTTGCTCATTTATGCCCGCAAAGGTTGGGTGAAGTTGACAGACACTGTAACCGTCGGAAAAGAAAAAATGCCAGTTTGGCAGCATTTGCTAAGATACTTAGCCTCGCAAGGTAAAGCCTTCGTTAACGAGGAAACAGTGTTGAAACTTCTTGACCTTCGCCAAATTCATTGGCAGGAAGACATTCTGGTGAAAGAAAGCAAGCAGAAAACTCATGATAATTGGTTGTTGACAACACCTGGTAGGATTCTCTTCAACAGTTTGTTGCCTCCTGAATTCCCCTTCTTCAATGAGCCAGTGACCAAAAGCAAACTAAGGGACATAGTTATCAAAATCTACGAGCATTATGGCAATGTTTGGCTCGTTCAATTCCTTGATAAAGTAAAGCAGTTAGGTTTCCACCTCGCCACTATCTCGGGCGTCACTATTTCGGTCTCCGATTCAAAGGTTGAAACCGAAAGGGAAAAATTGATTAGGGAAGCCGAAGAAAAAGTTCAGCAAATAGAAGAAGCCTATGAAAATGGACTTCTCAGTCTCTTTGAGCGAGAAGAACAAATTTATCGCACATGGATGGATGTCGTTGAAAAAGTAACAGAACAAGTAATGAGCAACATAGGAGCACACAACCCTATCTATATGATGGCTGAAAGCGGTGCTCGTGGACGGAAAGAACAGATAGTCCAGTTAGCTGGCTTGCGTGGTTTGATGACGACAGCAATTGGAACGATAATCAGCGACTTGCCCGTCAAAAACAACTTGCGAGATGGATTGAGTTTGCTTGAATACTTCGTCTGCACTTTCTCCGCCAGAAGAACCTTAGCCGATACAGCATTGAGGACTTCAGATGCTGGATATTTGACAAGAAGGCTCGTAGATGTCGCTCAAGATGTAGTCATCAAAGCCCACGATTGTGGAACGACAGAAGGGATAGTAATTACGCCCATTTCGGAACGACAACAACTTGACGATCATAGAGAACAATTAGTCACTATCGTTTCCCTTTCAGAACGAATTTTTGGGAGAGTAGCAGCAGAAGATGTCATCCATCCAAAGACGAAAAAGGTCATCGTCAAAGCAGGTGAGATGATTTCACGGGAGAAATCTAAGGAAATTGAGGCTGCTGGTGTCACTAAAGTTAAAGTCAGATCGCCACTGACTTGCGAATTGCCACACGGCATTTGCGCTATGTGCTACGGGATGGACTTATCAACTGGAAGACTCGTTGAAATAGGTGAAGCAGTTGGCATTATCGCTGCCCAATCCATCGGTGAACCAGGAACTCAATTCACCCTAAGAACTTTCCACACAGTCATAGGTCAAAGTTTGGTTGAGATAAGACAGTTTAAGGGACACAGGGAAAGGGCTTTGAGGGAGATAATCCGTCACTCACGCTCTCAAGGACAAGAAATGAGCCTCAAGGACATGATGGAAGAAATCAAGAAAGCATCAAGAGGCATGGAAGAAGAGCAAAAGGAGCAGCGAATGAAATGGTGGACAAGATTGCATGTCCCAAGAAGAAAAGGATTGTTGAGAGTAGAAGAATTATTTGACGCCAGAAAACCACTGGGACAAGCAATTGTAGCAGAGTATGACGGAACGGTAGTGGAAATCTCCAAGAGAGGAATATGGCGAGTTTATGTTGATTCAATTGTCCCTGACTCCGATTGGGAGCGAAACCTCAACGAAGTGATAGCAAAAGATGTGAAGGTAAGAGATGTAGCGATTGTCCCGAAAGGAACGCAGTTGAACGAGTCAGTAATTGAACAACTGAAAGCAGCAGGCGTAAGGGAAATCGTCATACGCAAAAGTTATGTAGTGCCCTTCAACGCTGACTTTACTGTCAAGGTAGGAAGCAAAGTTAAGGCAGGAGACCCGTTAACTGAAGGAGCGATCAACCCATATACTTTGCTATCTATTAGGGGCATTAGAGCAGTCCAAGATTACTTGCTCAGAGAAATTCAGACTGTTTACAGGTCTCACGGTCTTGACATCCATGACAAGCACATTGAAATCATCATCCGACAAATGCTGCGAAAGCGAAAAATCATTGAACCAGGCGATACTGATTTCTTGCCAGGTCAACTTGTTGACCGAGCAGTTTTTGAATATGAGAACAGACGAGTAATGGCTCAAGGTGGTAAACCTGCAACTGCCGAATGGGTGCTCATGGGCATTATGAGGGCTGCCGAAAGCACCGACAGTTGGTTGAGCGCTGCTTCCTTCCAAAGGACGACACAAGCATTAACAGATGCTGCAATTAGAGGCAAAGCCGACTACCTCATAGGGCTGAAGGAAAATGTCATCATCGGTCGCTTAATTCCCGCTGGGACTGGATTCTTGCGACCTGGAAGCGTTGAAGTTTTACCGCCAGAGGGAGTTGAAGAATTGCCTCACATAGGTGAACCTGAAGAAAAGCCTCGCCGAAAAGCACGAACTACACGAACCCGCTCAACGAGAAAGAAGTTGTAAACACCACACCCTTTCAAAGAATTTGTCGCAGAATGACGAAATTGAATGAAATGAGATGTGCGGAGTGCAAAGCAAAATGACAACATCATTTCCTTCACATAGCACTCCGCACTGATTTAACCCTATTTCGCTTCTGCTCCTTTGCTAAATACTATCTCTGCCAGCAAAGGGTGAAGTGAATTGGTCGCCTGCATCAATGGAAGAATTGTCCCAGCATCACAGGCGTTTGTGAGCAGTTTTGATTTCGGCTTCCTTTACGGAGTTGGATTGTTTGAAACTTTTCGGACATGGAAAGGGAAGTTGTTCGCCTTTGAGCGACATTTGAAGCGCCTTGAAAGCGATTTGCAGGCTTTAGGATGGAAATTGCCTTTTGGAATAGAGATGCTCGCTGAATGGACAAACAAGACCATCAAAGCCAACCAAAATTTTCTCGCTGAAGGAAGCGATTTGAAGTTGCGAATAACAGTTACTCCAGGCATCGTTGACCTTCAAAAAGGCTGGTGGGAGTTAGGGACTTCTAAACCGACTGTCGTCATTCACGCTACTTTGTTGCCCTTAGACTTTGACCAAAGAAACGAATTGGGATGGCAAGCAGTTTTTGCACCTTGGAAGCGATCAAAAGATTTCCCAATTTGGAAATTTAAAGCGACAACTTATTTTGCCAATGTCCTTGCCCGCCAATATGCAAAAAGTCAAGGCGCTGATGAAACCATTTGGTTAAACTCGGATGGAAATTTGACTGAAGGGACGGCAACCAACTTGTTCATTGTTTGCAACGGAGAATTACTCACACCGCCACCAGAAGAAGGATTGCTTGCAGGCGTGATGCGGTCTCTGGTGATTGAAATTTCAAACGAAATGGGTTTGAAAGTTTGCGAAAAACCTCTGCCACTTGAAATTCTAAAAGAAGCGGAAGAGGCTTTTGTCACTAATGCTGTTATCGGAGTTGTCCCTTTGACGAAGATCGCCAATAAGCAATTTAATTCCACAACGCTTACCATGAAAATTCGCTCCAATTTGTTTGCGAAGTTCCAAGATTAGTCGCCAACGAAAAAATAGAGACACTATGATTGTCAGGCTTGTTGCTAACTCTCTCAAGAGTTTGTAAAGGCTTTTGTTTTTTGCTCAAAATTTATCGTTGCACTCGGATAGTCAGGCTAATCTTTGGCTTGAAAAAAACAGAGTTAGCATTTCAAAGGCTTGTTCTATGATAAGACGAAAAATTCAGCGCCACCTTAAAAGCCGACGCAAAGAAAAAAACATCAGGATAACCTGCCATGCATTATTCCCCTCACCAAACTATACTTATAAGCCAACCAATCCAAACCAATTTGAAAAACATTACCAACAACCGACCAAGCACTGTTGCGAAAGCAGATTTCGCAGATTCTTCATGAGTTCGGTTGAGCCGATAGCGTTCCCACCAATAAACTGCAGCGTAACTGCCGACAAAAGCGCCGATGACGCTACCAATTGCTGAACCGAAAAAACCTCCTATGCCACCTAATGTTCCTACCAAAATTGAGCCACCAAATCCTCCGACCACAGCCATGAGCATACTTCCTTTGCTTGCCCCAAACTTCTTAACCAACAAACCCGACATTATGTTGTCTGCAAGTTCAATGAATATGCAGCCAAAGAATGTGCCAAGCAAAAGCCATCCTGAGATAGTAGCAAAACGAGATGAAAGGGCATAAACGGCAACACCTAACCAAGCGAGAAATGTTCCAGGTAAACCTATGATAACTGCGAGAGAACCGATAAGGGCGAGCAAAGTAGCAAAAAGTTTGGGCAAGAGTGACCAGTCCATAACTCACCACTCCGACGAAATTAGTTCTTCTATCCGAAGAAACTTCAACTTTAAGGAAACTTGCCAAGTCTCGCCTGTTTTCATCGCTTTTGCTGAAGCCCCATCGCACCAAGCAATGAAGATGCCACCGCTCCCTTGCGGGCTTGCGTGTATAAGCACATTTTCAACACTATCTTCAGGCGTAAAGTCTAACAATTTGAAAACGATTGCCCAGCCTGTTTTGGAGTTGGCGACGCCGATAATTTTTCTGTCATCCATAAGAGGATTTTGTGTTGACTGAAAAACTCTACCGTCATTAGCGATGTTAGCGAAGAGCCATCCCTTTTGAGTGCACGCAAACCATTCGTTCGCACCAGAAAAGTTCATTGCCATAGCAAGGAAGCCATGCATGAAATTAAAAGTATGTTCAGCAATTAGCGAAATTTTCATCGTCAATTCATTGAAACCAAACCGATGCTCAACTTGGTATCTTAGCCCGCAAGGTTGACCTTGTTTGTTTTTCAATTGACCTTCAACAGCAAGGATTTTTTCGTTGCCTGAAACCTTTTGAATTATCTTTGGACTTTGCTCATTTTGGCTTCCAACAGGTTCATATCGCCCAGGTCTCAAAATTCCCCAATCAGTGTAAATCCTCATGCCAATCACTTTTGGCGAATCCAAATGCTGAATTTGCAGAAGGCTCAAAAGACCACCAAAGTGCTTTTCAAAGGAGATGTTCCACTGATATGGATTGACGCTTTGGTTTGAAGTCAATTTCGCAACCGCTGTGGAAAACAAAACTAATGCAACTATCCAAACTCGCTTCATATCCCCTTCTCACCTTTCGTTTTTAGTGAGCAGACTTTACATCCTGAAAAGACGCTCTCGTTGCACCATTTGTTTTGATTGCTCATTCTTAAGCAGATGTTATCGTTAGGTTTCGCCATGTTTCAGCATATCGCATAATTGCCAACGAATTTTTGAGCGCCAAATCAGTAAGCGAAAAATTCCTTGTAGAATGAGCCTCTGACTTGACAAACTTTTTCAGTTCGGCATTAGCCGAAAATTCTTTTGAGTAAAGAATGAAGTATTCAAACCAATTCCTCACCAACTCAATTTTTGAACCTTAATTTCGTTCCAATCAACAAAAATTCGGCAGATGACAGAATGGTCACTACGCCTGAGAGCAAAAATCACAGATTTGCTGTCATTTGAAACGCATGGCGAAATTGCCCACCAATCTTTCTGACATTCAGTAAGTTGGAAAGCCTTTTTATCCGAAACTCTTACTACCCATAAATCCCTTTGTTCTGGACCTTTTGCCAGAGAGGTTTGGCGAGTGAATATTAGGAATTTACCATCGGGCGTCCAACAAGGCATGTCTTCATCAGTGCCTTCATCTTCAAAAATTGGTCGCAAATTTCGCCCATCTGCATCCATCAACCAAACATCTGGGTTCCCCTTTCTTCCGCTGATGAAGGCAATAGTTTTTCCATCTGGCGACCAAGCAGGTGACCTTCCCCATTGGGAATTTATTCGCTTAAGTTGCTTGCTTTGAAAATCGTAAATGCAAAGAAAAACCGTTCCTTTTGATGACTTGGCGAAAACCAACTTTTTGCCATCAGGTGACCAACTGGGTCGGATGTTATAATCAAAGTCTGGAGTCAAGCATTCCCATTTGTGACTTTTCAAATCCATAACGATGAGATGCATGCCTAAGTTACTCTTATGGAAAGGTTTGGAATGTATAGCGCTGAAGGCTAACTTTTTGCCATCAGGTGACCATGAAGGGTAAGCGATCATCCCTAAGCCTTCGGGCTTGACTTTCCTAATTTGTCGGGAAGAAAGGTCAAGAAGCATTAATTCCTTAAACCTAATGAAAGCCAAAGTCTTGCTATCAGGCGAAATTGAGGGTTGCATATCAACGGCTTCGGTGTGTTCGGTCAGAAACTCAACTGGCTTCCTTTGCAGTCTAATGCTCCAAAACAAAGCAACGCCGAAGACGAATACCAGAACTAATATGGCGGCTAACCTGCTCATTGATGCTCCCATTCTTTTCCCCTCCCCAACTCGGTTGAGATTTGCCAAAGTTGACCATTTCTGGCATGTTTAGATTTTTACACTTTTGAACCAGCAAAGTCAAGTTCACTCAAGCCCTCAATCATAAGCAGTAGCAATTTATTTGTTGGAGTAAGCATAATTTTCATAGTTCGTTCAAGTCTGTTTGCTGTAAGGGAAGGTGAAGGGGAAATGCGTAGGCGTAGTTTCTTAAAGGGTGCTTTGGCGACGGCAGCGTTGGCGGATATTTTAGGGAGCCGTTGGACAAAACTTCAAGACGAACTCTCCGCTCAACAACAAAAATCCAATCCTACAAAAAGCCCCAATGAAAAAATTGCTATCGGAGTTATCGGTTGTGGTGGGCGAGGTCAACATCTCATGCGAGTAGCGATGCAAAACCCTGATGTAATCGTTGTCGCTGTTTGTGATATCATGGAAGACAGGCTCGCAAGCGCAGCAAAAGTTGCTGGCGAAAAAGTGAAGCCTTACAAAGATTTCCGAAAATTGCTTGACCAAAAAGACATTGATGCTGTTATCATCGCAACTCCTGACCATTGGCATTGCGTCCAAGCCATTGCAGCGAGCGAAGCGGGCAAGGACATCTATGTTGAAAAGCCACTCGGTCACAACATCGCTGAACAAAGGGCTGCTGTCAATGCAGCGAAAAAGTTCAAAAGAGTTGTTCAGCACGGGACGCAGCAACTCAGTGGCGCTCATTATCGAGTCGCAAAAGAACTCATTCAGTCGGGTGCGTTAGGCAAAATCACTCGTGTCCGAGCGTGGAATGTTTGGAAC
>JANXCD010000120.1 GCA_025060305.1 Armatimonadota bacterium
AAGAATTGCTGAATTTAGGTTTAGATGAAGATGTCCGTTGGTGCGCTATGGTTGATGTAGTTGATGCTGTCCCAAAAGTTGAAAGTTTCAGCCAATTCGCTGCTATCTTGAAACCTTACTCCGCTTCGCCATAGTAGCGACTGTAATAGCGGTAGTAATAGCGGTAATAGCCTTCATGGGCAGTTGTAACTTTGTTTATGACTGCTCCTATCAACCTACCTTGGGCAATAGCGACTTGTTCTTTCAATTTCTTGAGCATTGGCTTCAAAGTTTGCCCTAAAACAACAACTGCTATGACTCCGTCCGAGTAAGGGACAAGCAGCAAGGTGTCGGAGACAGTAAGGATAGGAGGCGTGTCCAAAACGACTATGTCGGCTCGCTCCCGCAAATCGTTCAAGATTTGGTCTATCTGTTCGCTATCCAGCAACTCCGCAGGGTTGGGAGGTAACGGACCAGAGGTTATCGCTTTCAAGTTTTTCAAAGGTGTTTTTTGGAGAACTTCGTCAAGGGAAGCCGTCCCGACTAAAAGGTTGCTCAGACCTTTATCGTTGCTCAATCCGAGACATTCATGAACCTGTGGTCGGCGAAGGTTAAAGTCAACCAAAATGGTTTGATGTCCTAACTGTGCCCAAGCGATGGCAAGGGCTGTAGAAAGGAAAGTTTTACCTTCGCTTGGTGCAGCGCTTGTGACCAGCAGGACTTGAGAAGGCTTTCCACCGTTTAGAAACTTTAAGTTGGCTGCAAGTGACCTTACTGCCTCGGTAATGGAACGAGGAGATGACATAAGTTCAAGAACATGTTGATGCGTAAGTTCGGAGCGAGTTTTAGGGATGCTTGCTAATACATGAATGCCAAGTCTATCTTGAACTTCATCTGCAGCCATAACTTTTTCATTGAGACCCTCTAAAAGGAAAGCAGCGACAACCCCAAACATAAAACCTAAAACGAGAGAAAGGGCAAGTGTTAACATAGGGCGAGGTGAGACGGGTCTAAGAGGAACGGAAGCAAGATCGGCGATCACCAAGTTACCTGTTTTCGTAACTTCCCGAATGCGAATTTCTTTTAGGCTCATGAGCAAACTTGTGTAAACTTGCTCAATCGCTTGGGCTTTTCTTAGAAGCGCGCCGATCTTACGGTGATTTTCAGACAGTTCTTCCAATCGTTTGCGCAACTTAGGCAAAAATTCATTCAGAGCCTGTAGTCTCTTTTCTGCGGAGAACTTATTGGCTTTAGCAGTCATAAGTCTTTGGTAAAGAATTGTGTAAGCAGGGTTTGATACTATTTCTCTCTCCTTGATAAGTTGCCTTGCTTGCTTTGAGAGTGTTTGCCTTAAGGTGTTAATTCGCTCCTCAATTTGTTGGACATCAGGATGTTCGGGAGTAAAAGAAGACAAAAGTCTTGCTCGCTCAAGTTCCAGTGCTGTTAGTTGGTCACGAGTTCGCCTTAGTAAAGGGTCTTCTTTTAGAACATCAACTGGGATGAGAAGTTGCTCTTTTTCAATTTTTGCTCTGATTTCGTTAACTTCTGCGTTGGCTGCGTCTCTCTGAGCCCAAGCATTTTGTCGCTCAAGTTCATAGTTTCTGATGGTCGTTACCAACATCTCTACTTCTTTTGAGATGTTAACCACACCAAGCCGCTTTTCCTCTCGGGCTATTTGGTCTTCAAGTTCACGAAGTTGTTGTTCTAAAGTTCTCAAACTCTTTTCAACATGTTGTCGCTCTTGAGTTGCATCCCTTTGGGCTTCCTTAGTAAATCTGTTGATTATTGCTTCAGCAACAGTGTTTGCAATCAAAGCCGCCAACTCCGGGTCAGAATGCCTAATGCGTATTTCAATCAAATCGGCTCCTAAAACCTTCGTCTTAATTAAATTCACTACTGCTTCAGCAGCAAGTTGTTCAAGGGTTGTTTGATCAATTCTTTTGTCTTGTTCGGTCGCAAAAGCATGGTTGACTGTTGAGTTTGTTTCTACTAACTTTTCAATTGCTCTGCGATCCCTACTTTTCAAAATACTCACGACTTCCTGACCAGTCAATCTGGTCGTAACAAGGCGCTCAAAAGTTTTAAGATCAGACTGCTGTCCAAGTGATGGAATGTTCAAACCCAAAGGCTTTGTCTCTTGCTGAACCCTAATTATGCTGGTAGCCTCGTAAATTTTAGGCGCTACTCGCAAGTAAATAATAGTGATGGCAAAAAATAGAGCAGGTGCACCTATAATGACTATCCACCTTCTTTTCAAAATTCGGATTATTTGTTTCAAGTCAATGACTTCTTCTGTTTCTGGCAATTGCTGTTGAAACATTGTTTCTGCCATTTTGTCCACCTTCCTCTTCGTTCAAAATCGTCTTTTAATTTTTGCATTGCCCTTGTCAGAAGGTAAGGTGTATCAAGGCTGTTCTAATTGAAGCGATAAAATCCACCAAATTGCTCTCTATCAACCGATGGGCAGTTTTGCTTCTTGTTATGCCAAGTTGCAAAAATTTGTTAGTGCTCGCCTGAAAAAGTTCTCCATTCGTTGTAAGCCTATGCAACCTAACAACCTACTTTTGTCTCTTGAATCTAAATTTTGCCTCGTGTCTTAATATTGTAAATCTTGGCATCTTGCTTTTCGCCCAAACATTGCGCCAAAAATTTAGCGGGCAAAATTGCCACGAAAAATTTTGGCAAACTTGATGATGTCAGCATCAAAAACCTTTGGCAGAGAGGGGAAGGAAAAATGGCACAGCAAGAATGGTTGATGGCTTTCGCTATTTTCGGTTCCGCTTTAATCTTTGTCTTGACAATATGGCTGTTAGTGCTTTCGCTGAAGTTAAAGCGATTGATGAGGCTTTTCAATCGCTTGTTGCCTAAAGGTTCAGAGCGTTCCCTTGACAGACTTCTGGAAGAACTGCTCATCAAGCAAGAGGAAAACAGAACTTTTTTAGCCTCCCTTGACAATCGTGTTGAACAGTTGCATTTGCTTTTACAAGGTTGCTTGCAGCGTGTCGGACTGGTGAGGTTTGATGCTTTTGGCGATGTCTCAGGTCAGCAAAGTTTTTCTGTGGCGCTATTGGATAACAGGGGCAATGGTGTTGTCGTCACTTCGCTCTTTGGTCGCACAGAATCACGCTGCTATGCTAAACCAATCATTCAGTTTAATTCACCCCATCGCTTATCCGAAGAGGAAAAAACAGCCATCCGAAAGGCAATGGAGCAACCTATTGGGCGAGGTGAAGAATGAGATGAAGAGAGATGAACAGTTGGAGCGAATTTTAACTCGGGCAAATATTGAGAGGGTTCGTGGAAATTTTTCAGTTGCAAAAAGTTTACTTGAACAAGCATTACAAAAAGCACCTGATAGAGCCGATATTCATGAACTTTTAGGCGATGTCCATAAAGCCACTGGTAATTTGAAGTCAGCCCTTGAATGTTACAAAAAGTCAAAAGAGTTAGACCCATCACGCCGTTCTGCCGAGGAAAAATTCGCTGCAACTTTGTTGGAAATAAACCAACCGAGTTTGCCAGAGGAAGTTCCTTTCCTACCCAAAAATCCTAACTATGCCGCTATCTTTTCTGCCTTCTTGCCTGGAGCAGGTCAAATTTACAACGAACAATGGTTCAAAGGCTTTATTATGTTGACTGTGACTTTAAGTTCCCTCGGTTACTTTTTGCAATTTTTCCGACAAGTGCGAACAAAGACTATTTCACTTGGACAGATTCAACAACTAATTGAGCAATCAAGCGTATTTGAAATTTTGCTGCTTTTGTTTTCTGGTTTGCTCGCCTTCTCAATGTGGACATGGAGCATCATTGACGCTTACAAAACAGCCTGCAGGTTTCAACAATTGCAGCAAAAGAGTCAGACCCTTAACCAAGAGCAAATTGGTTTTCAGGAAGGAGGAAAAAAGTGAGAGTGTTGCTGAAGTTTGTTCACGCTTTGAAAAAAATTTTAAGTAGTCAGTTTCTCTCTTTACTCGCTTCTTTGCTCATTGTTGTTGCTACTGGTGTAGTTATCGGCGTTGCGAGGGTTGAACTGGCTTCGCCTTTTACCGCCCGTCAGGATGCCGTGCAAATAGTTTTTTACGATGATTTGACAGGCGAGCATGTTGATCCAAACGCTATTCAGTTGCTGCTTTTAACTTCAAAAAAGCGACTGGGTTACATGGTTGAAATTTACCGACTGAAACCCAATTTTTTGGGGGGAATTCTGCAAAGTCTGTTGGCTTGGTTTTCCTTGTGGTTGGCTATGGGGTTTAGTCTATGGCTTATCAAGCGTTCTTTGAAAACTGCTCAGTGGTGGCAAATCGGTTTTTTGACGGGATTGCTGATGGTCTGGCGTTTCCTTCAAGCCTTGTCAGTTTCCCATTGGCTTTGGCTACCTGATTGGCGTCCTGATTTTGTTGTCGCTCTGCTTGACATAGTTCAAGGTCATTCCGTTCAAGCCCCTTTGGTTTGGGGAATTCTGTGGCGAGGAACAATCTGGTTGCTGACAGGTTTGGCTACTTTCATTCACATCTTTTGGGCATCCCATCGCATTTTTGAACTTTCGCACTCTGCTTCGTTTTTCAACTTGTTGTTGACTTATATTGTCTCCAAAATCGTTTACTTTTTGTCAACAGGACAATTGTGGCGTTAAGAGGGTAAAGAAAAGCAAACTTTTTCAAGCCTCTGTAAATTCGGTTTCACTTTTCGCTGAAATAAACATTCAAGTTGTAGTCAACGACGCTTTCAGCAACGAATTTGACATCACCTTCGCTCATTAAGCCAGTATTGACGAGAAATTCTCTATTCTCTTCAAAGAGTTTGCGGATGCTCAACTCAACATCACGACCCTTTTGCTTGTCCCGCCAATTGATTTTGATGTGATACTCACTCTCTTTCGCTAAAGCGCAATAGCGAACCCACAACTTCATGACTTCAATTCGCTGCCTCAAAATTTCGTCATTGCCGACCTTGGCGACTGCCTCATCCAACTTTGCTTCAAGTTCCTTTAACCGCTTTATCGGTCGGTCAGCATAATGAGCGGGCGACCACATCGGCCATTTGATTTCTTCAAACATCAAACGCTCAACTTCTTCCCTGACTTCACGGACAATTTTCGCTGCAGGTCCGTAGTAGTTTTGGAAAAAGTCACGCTTGGCTGCTTCAATGTCCAAGTTAATATCCCACAAGAGTTTGCGGTAAAGCCACTTTCGCAAAGGGTCTGGAAAGAAAGCACCTGAAGGCGGATCGCAATCAAAGAAACCGTTAAAGCCTTGAGCAAGGTAAAAACGCATTTCTTCCCTCATGTCTTCAGGTTTAGGGATGAGAAAAACTCTGCCAGCAGGCAAATGCCCAAGCAAAACGAGGTCAAAGTAGTATTCAAACACTGTCAGATTTCCTTTGAATTTACCGAGATATTTTCGCCACCTTTGAATGTTTTCCCTGTAGGCAACATTGACAGAATGGTCGTTCGTGATTGGTCCATGGATTGAAGCGCCTCTTGGTCGTGGCGCATAAAGCAAATCCATCTCCTTGCCAGCATCAAGCAACTCAACTTGCTTTGGTGGTTCTTCGCTACCGTGATAGACAATCCAACCGAAAGTGCCTTTGAAGCCTTTTGCTTTCAAAGCCCTCCAAATCTCATTGTGGATTTGGATATACCAATCCGTTGGAGTCCAACCTTTACCTTTGCATTTTTCACACTGACAAAGGGACAAATCTGCTGTATCTGCTGACCACATGCTGATGTAGTTTGCTTCAGGGCAATTGTAAAGCACCCAGTTGACAGCGTTTTCAACGAACCATTTGAAAGCGTCAGGGTTGGAAAAGCAAAGGCTTTGCCCAGCAGGAG
>JANXCD010000121.1 GCA_025060305.1 Armatimonadota bacterium
GCTATACAAAGCATACCATCGCAAATAGTAAAGATGGCTGTCATCACTCTCATCTTCAGGCGTCCCGCCATCATCGTAGCCATAATACTCAATAGATCCAGGAACTACCGTCAACCCAAGTAATCATTGCTCCTTATCCAAATGAGGTAACTCTCATGGATGATATGGGATCATAATTTGCCCCTTCTCTAGCTCAGGATCAATCCTCAATACATCGTGCTCTGCCGTAGCCCACATACTATACCCTTTCGGAAGTCTTATGTCATCAGGTAAATACACGGCAATGACCAAATCAAGTTGTTTAGATTTTTCTACCAATTCACTCATAAATTCTATCACCACAACAGAACCTTTTACCAAAACTTTAATATCTCCGACCCAAAAGCGAGAGTTAGAGGGATCACAATAAGTGCGAAATACCCCACCTTCAGGCGAAGGGGGAGTAGATGAAAAGGGATAATTTTTATTGGCATAAATCACACCTGTATCACATACCCCATAAATGGATGGAGTGTCAAAATAGGCTAAGAAGCATAATTTGTCCTTGATATCGGTCGGTATAGGGTCATAAGTTTCAAATCTTATTTGGTAGATCCCTTTTCGGATTTGGGAAAACACTACTCTCTTAATATTTGCAAAATCTGCCCATGGATAATCCTTACTGATGGGATACGAACAGTAGCCATAAATTCGCTTTGGGCGCTCCCTGACATAGTCAATGAATATAATCTCTCCCTTGCTACCGAGTTTCGCCATGATTCTAATTAAGCCTAAGCCCATCAGAATAACCATCAGTATAGAACCTAAGACAAAAGCCAATTGTTTGACTCCCATGCCCTTTCACCTCACAAGCAGTGCCAGTAATTATTGGGACAACCAGCCCGGGTAGTTATCAGGGTTGCCTATGTATTCTATATAGACTATCCCTTGCGGAGTTTTACGATATACTTTAAGCCGATTCTCTAAGGGGTCATAGATAAAGTGGACTTTGGGCTCGCCAGGATCTTCCTGTCCATTTCTATTTGAGTCATTATAACTTTCCCAATGCACATGCCGTTTCCCATCTTGTTTAAGCCTAATATATCCCCTATTCATCCCATATGGCCAAGGGCACTGACCTATACGATATTGTATCTCGTTTGGTTCAAGGAGTCCATTATTGTTGCTGTCCAATCCTACCCGTAACGAGTAGAGTGAACCCGTGTTCATAAAAGTCCTCCACCATAAAAATCCCCTCTCTACACCTCTTCTGATACCAAATAATCCCACAACAAAATTAGAGCTTGGGATCTTAATGTCACTCGGATAATCCCAGTCGTTTACCCCATCTCCATCTATATCAGCAGGTCTTGGAATGGATCCCCGAGGAGGACACCGATCAGGTATAGGGATTGGTATCTCTTTCTGCGAGGGAGCCAGGGCATATGCTGTATAATAAGCAGAGTCATAAGCAGAGTCAGGTGCACAGAATGTGTGTTCTATTGTTCGTCCTATGGGTAAGGTAAACTTGAACTGATGAGCTTTATATTGATCGGCAAAGTCGTCCTTGAAATATAAGACAAAGTGATATATCCCTCGCTTTGACATTGAATCGACAGGTATAGATACCCAGATACTATGTTCAATGCCTGTCGAGTTTGCTGTTAATCCATCTGTTGAATTATGATTAAGGCATTCTAAGCTTGCTATATTCCAAGTTTTAAGGAGCAAGAAATCTGGGTCATACAAGCGAATCTCTCCCCCTTTAGTGTTTCGCCCACCGCTGAGAGCATATCGGATTAGATAGATATGGTTATTGGTACTCTCATCAACGCCGTAATCTTCTACAGATAGATAATCTACCGTCAAAGCCTTGCTCCTTATCCAATCAGCATCATAGTAGTAAGCAGGACCTATAACCTCAACATCAAAAGTGTAAAGTCCTGAAGGGGCAACATTAGTCGGTTCCTCTCCTTCGTAACCGCCACCGTAGTATCCTGTATTCACACTCCCATCCCATGTGAAACTGTAACTTCCAGGGCAAATCTTCTGCTCTGTCAACTCGTAAACTTTCGCCCCATCCATTGAGTATATGCTTATCTTGACCTGAACCGGCCTTCTTTGAGCACAAGTTATGCTGTAACTGAAAGAAGTATCGCACAATTCTGGTCTTTCTGGGTCCCACTTTAAAACCTTGCCCACATCCCCTGATGTCACAACCAAGTTTTGGACATTGACTTCAATTGAAGTTTGGAAAGGACCTCTTTGTCCTTTCATTTGAACCCAATATCGCCACTGAACTGTGACCCTGTATGGACTGTTGTGCATCCAAAATCCAGCCGTCATCGGAAAATTCCATGTCATCCAACGCCAGTTTTGAGGGTCACTTACTGGCAACATACTGCAGCCTTGAGGAAAACCATTGCTTCCTTGCGGGTTAGCGAAATACCAAATTTGTGGCGTGTGTTCATTGGTCAGTTCTTCTACCAAAATCCAGTCAACAACAAGAAAGGCAAGAGGACCTTTCCATCCGACATAGAAGTGAAAGTGAGGGGCTGCAACTGTCCCTGAAGTTGTGCATTGAGATCGGGGTTGACTGACAGTCAAATCAGGAACCCAAACTGCATGAAGGGCAGAAGCAATTTGTGGTTCAGGGATTTGAGAGGAGCTAGGAGGCTGTGGGAAAGAGAGCGAGACGAAACAAAGTGCAAGGGATGCGGAGAGATACAGAAGGACCCTCCGAGAGAGAGCCTCTCTTTCTCAAAACTGCCCTCTTAATTTCCTTCATTTTCTTTCCCTCCCCTGATTTTCCTATCGCATGATTTTTTCTGTCGCAAAGTAAGATAACAAATCTTCCTTGCGATGTCAAGACTTGAAAAGGCAGCAGTTTTGCCATTTTCGGTGGCAATTTTAACGGTTTCCTGACAAATTTGCAAAAGCCATGTGCCACTTCATTGACGCTTTGGAAAAAGACAAAACTTTCCTTTGCAATGGTCATGATAACCTGAATGTCATCGCCATCATTGAAGCAGCATACATTTCTGTCAAGGGGCGCAGAGAAGTAAGGCGGGAGGGATCGTCTTGAAAAAGATTACCTAACAAGACATGATAAAAACTTGCTCATCGCTTTATCCGACGAAAAAGCAAAGTGAGTAGGATAGAAGCAAGGATCGTCACCAATATAGAGACCCATATCCCAAAAGAACGAATCGCAAAGATAAACAGGTTCTGACGGGTCGCCAGAGGAAAACGGTCATGAAGACCTGCGACTCTCTGAGGGAGGACAAGGAGTTCACCTGTGTGGGCATCAATGAGAGCATAGTTCCACTCATCTAAAGTTTCACCTGTATTGACATCTTTAGCTTGGATTTTATCAATACGATATGCCAACCTTAAACCAGAAGTCTCCGTTGCACCAATAACCAAACGAGAATCACCCCACCACCCTTGGTCGGGGTCGTTTGGATCAGATAAGGTCGCCTCAAAGACAACATTGCTTGGTATGGAGTATCCCTCTTGAGCGAGGATTGAGGCAATCCAATTACGAACCTTTTGCTCCGCAAGCACTTCAGCTTCCAGTGGCGTGAATTTAGGGTTTAGTTGATTGCTTGATAAAGTCATTATAGAATTATACCACCAATTAAAGGAAACGACCTTACCTTCATAAGATTCAAGTCGCACATTACAACCCGCTGGTGCAAAGATAATCTTATCGCCGTTACCGTTAACAAAGTAAGGGCAGAAAGAGACGAGATAACTTCGGACAGTTTTACCGTATCCAGAATCTTTGACCCTTCCCCGAATCCTACCCTGCCAGTGAGAAAAGTCCTGCCAGCCTGGAAAATGTTGGGAGGCATAATTTCTCGCAATGGCTATGAGTTCATCGTTGCTCTTTTCCGGTAAATTTGTGTTCACATAAGGTAGCCAAGCATCATCAGTTTTACACCAACCAGCAACAAGTATGGGAGACGGATTAACTCGCACTTTAATGTAAAGATAGCCTGGAACCCAACTGAAACTAAATATTCGGTAAGGACCCTCAAAGAAAGAAATTCGGCTCTCTTCATCAGTGAACAAAGGGGTAAAGGATTGATCTCCGACAAATTCTCGGACAACCCGAATAGCTTCTTGAAGCAATTGTTCATCCGTTTGTGAATTCAACTTGTTGGCAACCAATAAGAGGCTCATGGTGACGAATAAAGTCTGAACAAATGCTAAAACCTGTTTCGTCATAATGATTTCCTCCTTTTTATGGCGCCAGATATAGATTCTCGGCACCAGGTTTCATTACTAAACGAATACCAACAGCAGTGTCATATTCCCATGTATTCTTTGCATTGTCCATCAACCATTTTCTTGCGTTTCTTGCTGCATTCAAAATAGTCATACCTTCTATTGTAGCATATCTATAGAACAATTGCACAAAATTATCAATAGTTGAACTCCAACCTCTCGTGTCGGAATATATAACAATTCTTGCACAAAGTTGGTAAAAGGTGTCGGCAATACTACCTTGCTCAGGAATTGCCTCTATTTCTTCCTTTCCTCCTGTAGAAGTGCCACCCGTGCGACAACCCATCAAAAGAACAACACGCAAATGATGAAGACCTTGTCGAGTTTCTGGCCTTCGTGTGATAGGGTTCCAGTAATACCATGTGCCACCATATCGTTGTTGAATATCAGCTGATGTAATTACCTCCCAACTCCACCAAAGAAATCCACATCCCATTGCATTGCGATTGCCATGTGCTATAAGGGTAAGGATTTCTACAGCACCTATTCTTTTTAGTATTAACTCCCGATCCCAATACTGGACAGGATGGGCTTGTTTTACTTCGGTTCCTGGTCCATCCCAAGCCCAATATCCAAAACCAATATAAGCCCTTCTCCAATCCCATACGCCAAACTGATCAGGGAGCCATCGCTTTACCCAACGAATAAAAGGTAAGACATTTCTGATAAACCAACCCCTTCGGTCTCCCTCAAGCCAACCACTAGCAATAAAATGTCCTTGAGACGGTCCACACTGTTGTTGGTTAACGAAACTTGTTTTGACAGTGTGGTTCTTGTAAAATTGAGGGACACCGTCCCAAGCCCAAAAGACGAAGATAAAGGGGTAAGGTGTTTTGATTTCAGGGTGAAAAAGTGTGAAAGTAACATTATTAACATCTTGCGGGAAATCAATTGGATCGTCTTCTGGGATAGTTATGGTCGTTCCATCAATACTTTTGAGTTTGTTGAACTCAGTGTCGTAAACATCAATACGAACTTTAGATGCTGGATAGGCACCCCGAAGCACATACAGAGCATGAGCAGGTAAAGTGACAGACGAATAGAAAAAGGGTTGTTGTCCCGCTGAAGGTAATGGGAAGATGACCTCATGTTCCCCTATCCGTAACGCCCTACTTCTCAAAGTATCTTCGTCATAACCAGGTGCTATCCCTATCACTTCTATGTCAAAAACATACAATCCTGCTGGCGCTAATCCGTCTGGTGAAAGTGGCGGCGGCATCACATTCACACTCCCATCCCATGTGAATGAGTAACTACCAGGCGCTATCTTCTCTAACCATACTTCATAAACCTTTGTCCCGTCCGTTGAATATATGCTGATACACACATCGCAAACCTTCCTTTGGGCACACTCAAGACTGTAACTGAAATTTGTTTCAGCAATTCCACGAACTGGATCCCACTTCAAAACCTTCGTCTCATCAGACGATGTCACAACCAAGTTTTGAACATTGATTGTGATTGAAGTTTG
>JANXCD010000122.1 GCA_025060305.1 Armatimonadota bacterium
CACGCATCCAACTTCTGGCACTTCAATAGAAAAGACCTTTTTCACTTCCTTCTCCCATTCCCATACTTCCACCCAATGCCTCGTCACCTCTTTCTCCCATTCCCAGCCCTTAACCCAGTGCCTCATGAAATAGAAAATTTTTCCTATCATGCTCCTTAGCATTTCAACTTTAGTTCTCACGGTATAAATTCTCCCTTTCCAGTCCACGAAACTCGGCGTCCCACCTTCTAAATTCCCTAAGTCCCCTTGGAAAGTCACTGTATCATCAGTGTGAATGTCAAAGACTGCCAAAGGACTGCCATGGCTGTCAAAGATGTGTAAGGAAGGAAGAGCGCTGAGCACATAAACTCTCCCCTTTCTATCCACCCAGAGACCATGGATTCTGTCTATGAACCGATACTCTTCGCCCCAAAGATAATTCGGATGTTTGCTCAACACTGCTCTCGCCTGCCTGAAGGCTTTGGCGTATTTCTCCCGCCACTCAGGAGGACCATATTGAGGTTCTTCTAATGACCCTATTTGTAACAATAAACGCCCACTTACATCATAGCGTCGGACACAAGGGATGTGGGAAACCAAAGGGTCCTGAGGAGGATAACAGAAAGGCCATTCTACCCACAGAGTTCCATCATTTGCTAAAGCAATTTCGTCAAAATCCGAAGCAAGTGTTCCATCTTTATAATAGTCAAATCGTCGAACCAATTCACCCTGACAATCAAAGAAAAGGAAATAAGGATGAACTCTTATGCATACATCCCTTTTTGAGTTAAAAGCTAAAGTTCCAATTTTAGTGATACCGAGGGTAGGATTATAAAAAGACTGCATAGCTATCTTAGGGTTTAAATCAAAAGATATCGTTAAAAATGGTTTTGAGTGATTATAAGGACGAAAGATATACCACCATAAAACGAAGATTATCCCACTTAAGAAAATAGACGCTGCAAGGATTAAGGGAAGACGACGCTTTCTCTCCATCATTGTTTCTCACCCTATTCAAAATCTAACTTGACTAAATCTGGAGGAGTGCGGTCTTTTATATCTAATTTTGGGTCAGGATTCTTTTCCTTTCCAGGATTTGCCCTTAAAGGTGCTTCTTCAGAGTGTTTATCAACATACTTGTTATAATCAGGATGTTTGGGGTCAAGAGCACCACAATTGCAATCAATAACCGTCCCTTCCCCAATCCGAATAGCCACATGGGAGGCGATCCGTCCTTCATGTGGTTCATCGCCCCAGTGCACTCTGTTGAGACTATCAGGGGGGTTAAAACCTTCGGTCGGTGAACGATAGAACACTATCGCTCCAGCGCGTGCGTCTTGCGCTCCATTCTCTTCAGTTGAAATCCACACTGAGGTTACGCTTGCGCCATCCACGCTAATTCCTACATGATTGTAAATGCGCCCCACCAGTTTATTACAATTCAGTCCATAATCTTTCATAACAGCCCCTTCCCAACTGAGTGCTGTGATAACCACTTGTGCCCTTTTGTCAATCTTAAAATACTTAAAAGCACTTCTCTCATCTTGCCCTGCTACCCACATCTCCCATCTCCCCTTCAGTTTAGTCACTTTCCATGCGTCTGACCATATCAGCATACTTACAACAGATTTCCAAGGACTGGCAATTTCCCTGCCCTTAGTTTCACCACCTGTCTTTGGATTAGGACGCCTAAGTTGAACACCTACATGCCAATTTGGTGATGCGCCATTCGGTATCACCCTCCTCACAATCAGTCGGACATAAAACTCTACTTCCCCATAACCCTTAACTTGAACATATCCAGGAGACTTTAAAACATTCCCCAATCGGCTGCGAATAGCCTGACATAACGAACAATTGTTGGGTTGACATGTGCGATGGTTTTCGCATTGGCAATTTGGATGCTTAACACCCAAGGAAGTTTGGGCAGGACAATAGTTTTTAAAGGCAGGACAATTTGCACAGCCCAACTTGTTTTCGTAACAAAGGCAATCCTTACCATCCCCTTTATCAGGATAGTGGACTTTATCTGGACAAATGCAAGGATAGACCTCGTAAACTGACTGGATATAAGCATTGACCTCCAACGCTGCCTTAACTTGATGGTTCTTGTAACTATCAGCATAGTCATCGTAAAAGTGCAAAACAAAACGATATGTCCCCGCCTTTTCCATTGCTGAAACAGGAACTCTAACGATAACTCCATGAAGCAATCCTTCAGGCGTCGCCCTCAAGCCATCTGCATATCCATGCTCTACGCATTGAAGCATCGGAACAACCCAACTATAAACCATCAAAAATTCAGGGTCATATAGCCATATCTCTCCATAACTTGAATTCCTACCGCTCTTCAAACTATACCATCTGATGTAGTAAAAATAACCGTCATCGCTATCATCTTCTGGCGTCCCTCCATCATCATAGCCGTAATACTCAACTGGCCCTGGCTCTACCTTCAAAGCCTTGCTCCTTATCCAATCTGCATAGTAAGCAGGCCCCATAACTTCAACATCAAATGTGTATAAACCTTCCAATGCCAAACCATCTGGCGGTGGCGGTATCACGTTCACCTTCCCATCCCATGTGAATGAGTAACTTCCTGGACACATCTTCTGCTCAATCAACTCGTAAACCTTCATCCCTTCCATTGAGTAAATGCTTATCTTCACCTGAACCTCTTTCCTTTGAGCGCTTTCTATTTTGTAACTGAAAGAAGTATCTGAAATACCTCTTTCTGGGTCCCACTTCAGCACCTTCCCAACGTCAGGAGAAGTAACGACCAAGTTCTTGACATTTACGCTCATTGAGATTTGGTAAGGTCCATTCTCCTCCAACATTTCTTCTTGCTCTATAACCTTCCAATAACGATACTGAACAGTTACTTTGTAACTCGTGTTGTGTAAGGCAAATTCGGCAGGCTCTGGCAATACCGACCAAGTCATAAATTCCCAATTTTCCGGGTCTCTTACAGGCAATGCAGTGCAACATGAAGGATAACCTGAAATTCCTTATTGGTTATCAAACTGAGCTTGCCCTGGTATGTGCTGTTCAGGCAACTCTTCAACACGATACCAATCAACACTTACTTTTATGACAGGGTATTGGTAGGCAGCGATGAAATGGAAATAGGGGATGGCAACGGTTCCTGAGGTAACGCAATAGCCTGGGTTATTATCAGTCAAGTCATTATCCCAAGAGGCGTGTAAGGCGACAGAGATTTGGGAGAAAGAAGGGGAGGAGAAAAGGGAACTTAGGGCAAGGAAAAGGCAAAGGTAAGCCAACCATATGTGTGCCGACAGGTTGTGCCGACAAGTTGTGCCGAGTTGTGCCGACAAGTTGTGCCGACAAGTTGTGCCGTTAGTGAACCGCCCTTCTTGCCTCATCATCTTTACTCACCTCTCCCCTTTGCTACTTTGCCGAAAGAAGAGCAGCAGCGCATCGTTAAATTCGTGCCTGAAGAACGGCTTTTCCTGACGAAAGCCAGTGAGATACCGTCATCTCCCCATTCATTTTGTCAATCTTTCCCACCAAACCTTCCATCTTGGCTTTTTCACAATCCTGACAATCCAGTATTCCCTCGGCTTCCGCAAACTACTTGCATCCCACCCACTACCAAAAAGAACCTCTAAATAAATCCCTCTCTCGTCAATTTTAACTATCTGCCCATAACGAGTTTGCTCCCAAAAGTACATTATCCCATCATCCCTAAGCGGATTTACCTTCTCTACTTTTATTTTGTCTCCCGGTTGCTTAATCAGCAAGGTAATTGGGATCATATCCAATATCCCACCACTTGATGAAAAGATCTCAATGACTTCAATCCTTCGCTTTTTAGGGTCAGAAATACCAACATATTGCATCCCTGTTGCTAATGGCTTGAATTTGAATAAGAGGTTTAACAGAAAATCCAAAGGTCCCTTAATTGGTCTAAAACCAATCACATAAAAGTTTCCATCTTGGTCAATTCCATGAATCATCGCACTCCTTGCTTTGTCAGGAGGGAGAATATCCTTAAGGCGGAACCCATCTTTATGTGTCCATGAGACGATTCCCCAAAAACCTGTAAGATCCTTCCCCGAGATACCTGCGTTGATCAACTGCCTTTGAACCAACTTCTTTTGATGTTTTGGTAAATTCTCTACCAGCCATTTGAGTCCGACTACACTCCAATATTTTCCGTCATGGGGAAAGAGCATCAAAGGGGATCTTGGGAATTTTTGGTAATTTTGCCCAATAATGAAATTAAAGAAAGACTCATCAGTTGCTAAATAAGCTCCTTCTTCAGAATAAGCATTGAGGAGCAAATGAGAATAAGATTCCCCTCCAATCACCCACTCTTGTTTTGCCTTCCCACTTGCATCATGTAAAATAACACGTTCAAACCCATTTTTGGCAGGACTTATCGTCCAGATGCGATTCCCAGAGGGGGAAACGGAGAAAAGGCATGTCCGTAAAAATTGACCATCCTTCGCACGGGGCGTAATTAGGCTTATTATGTTTCCTTCTGGGTTTAATACCAATATCCTTACTTTTGAGTTCTTTTTCCCTGCTATGTATAAATTCCCTTTCGCATCCCTTGCCACAGGTGTGGCTGCCATATAACTGCTCAGAGCATAATGAACAGGAATCAATTCATCAATAGGTGCCTTTGAAGTTAATGGAAGCCTGAAAAAAGTGTATGTGCAATAAACCGATTGATGGGCATAGTTAATGATGATAGCGACAAATGCTATACAAACGATGCATACAATAAATTTCTGTCTTCGTATCATTTTCATTCACCGTCCAAATCTTGAAGTTCCTTAGGAGATTTAAGCTCGTGTTTAGGATAGTGCTTAATCATCCGTGCTAAATCGTGCTCTGATACATTAAGTTTGCCAGAGACAGGATCACTATGGGCTGTCGGTCCGCCACAATTAATATCTACAACCGAATCTATGCCAGTTTGAATAGCGACATGGGCTGGGTATTTTGCAGTAGCATCAACCCAGAAGAAAATCAAGCGAGCCTTTACATAATTTTTGTCTTCGGTCGTTTTATCATATTGTTCTCTTTCAGTGTCAGGTAAGTTGAAGCCCACATGATTATAGGCTTCAGCTGCAAAGCCCCAACACGGACCATGCCATCGAGGCTTACTAGGATCATGTATCGCCCCTACCCAACTCCGCGCTACGATAACAATTTGAGCCCTCTTATCAATCTTGAAGTCTTTGAAAACATCCTTTTGCCCTGCTACCCACATCTCCCATCTCCCCTTCATTTTCGTCACATTCCATGCTGCTGACCAACATGTTGGCATATTCCTCTCAAATTTCCATGGCTTAGCAGTTTCCTTATCGTCAGGATCACCGCCAGTTTTAGGTTTAGGACGCTTAAGTAGAATAGTTAGATCGTTTAGTGATGAACCACCCGGTATTACTCTCCTCACAATCAGTCGAACATAAAACTCCACTTGTCCGTAACCCCTTGCTTGAACATATCCTGGAGAGTTATAAGCATTCCCCAATCTGCTGCGAATAGCATGACATAACGAACAATTTCCTGGTTGACAGGCACGATAGTCTGTGCATTGACATTCTGGATGCCCTGCTCCCGTGGAAGTCCGAGCTGGACAATAATTTCTAAAAGCAGGACAATCATCACACTTTAACTTATTTGCGTAACAGTAACAATCATTGTGACCTACATCAGGATAGTGAACTTTATCTGG
>JANXCD010000123.1 GCA_025060305.1 Armatimonadota bacterium
AGCCTCATGTAGTAAAGCCTTCCCCTCGGCGAATCGGTTTCATCTCCTGTCAAAGCGAAAGTGGGACAAACTGTCAAGCAAAACCCGCAATGAATGCAATCCATCAGCAACTCAAAAGTTTCGTCGTCAAACTGAAGCGTCGGTCGCCTATCTTCAAACTCTGTCATTTTGCCAGTTCACCATCCCTGAGCCAAAGGTTATCAGCGCTTCACAACTTGGCTCGTCGTTGTAGCATGGCGCAAACTGTTGATTTGTGCCACAAGCATCAGTTTCATGCAGTTTTGCATAACCCTTTTTCACCAGTCAAATTAGGCAACTTCTAAAAGGCATGGGTTGCAGAAAGAAAGTAGCGTCACCCTTTATGGGCGACGGCTGTTTGAAAAACGGCTGTCAGGGACAAGCCCCGACGCTAACGAGATATTTTTTGAATGGCTTCGGCAACCTTAGGGGACGAAACAAAACACCGAAAACCCAAGACTTAACCCATCTTCCAGTATGTGCAAAACTATAGTCAGACAAAAGTTGTCAATGATGAAGCAAACGAGTGCTGAATTCATTCGGCGAAAATTTTTCTACGCAAATGCATCAGCCGAACATTACGAAAGCCAAAACAAACTTTTGAGTATGGAGAGCCGATTTCGCTCTTTACTTCAAAGTGTGTTGGTGATATTCTGCCAGTAAGCCATTTGATTTTTGGGCTCGTCAATAGCCTCGCCCTCCGAGTGAGAAGGGTTGTTCCTGAATTTTTTTCGTTAATTCGGAGGGCAAGCCTTTGGCTTGACGAAATTCGTTGAGCAGTAGCCTGACCCAAGATTGCACCAACAAACTTTTGAGTATAGAGCGGCCGAAAAAATTTGATAAAAGGACTTTGATTTGAGTGGCAAACGAGAAAACATTGTCAAAACGAGGAGGCAAATGAGATGGCGAAAACTTACCTTTCAACTTTCCGTGCCGATGTGACGCCACCTGTCGGTCATCCTTTGTGTGGCGGTTGGTGGGTTGAACCTGTTGCAGGCGTTTCTGAACCCCTTTACGCTTTAGGGATCGTTTTGTGGAGCGAAAACAAAGCACCTGTCGTCCTTTGTGCAGTAGACTGGTGCGAAATAGGAAACAGCGACTACTACCTTTGGTGTCAACATTTAGCAGAAGCAGCAAACACAACGCCTGACCGAGTTTCTATCCATTGTGTCCACCAGCACAATGCACCTTGGCTCAACGGAGATGCACAAAAAATCCTTGACGAGGAAAAAGTCCCTTGGCAGATGATAGACCTCAAATGGGCTAACGAGACCTTGTTGAAAGTGAGCGAAGCCTTGAAGGACTCATTGTCTCACTGTCAACCAGTCACTCATTTGGGTTTTGGGCAAGCGAAGGTTGAAATGGTAGCATCCAACCGACGAATACTTGGACCTAATGGCAAAGTCAAAGCTATCCGTTGGACAGCGACAAAGGAGCCTGAAGTGCGAGCAGAACCAGAAGGCTTGATTGACCCGATGCTGAAAACTGTCAGTTTTTGGAATGGCGAAAATAAACTTGCAGCATTGCACTACTATGCTGTCCATCCTTGTAGTTACTACGGCGATGGGATAGTGACCAGCGATTTTGTCGGCTTGGCAAGGGAAAAAAGGACACAAGAAGAAGGCGTTGCCCATATCTACTTCACCGGTTGCGCAGGAGACATCACCCCTGGAAAATACAACGACGGCTCGCCAGAAAACAGACCCTTATTGACAGAACGAGTTTACAAAGCGATGATTGCTTCTGAAGAGCAAGCCCAAAAAATTGAACTGAGCGAATTCAATTGGCGTGTCAAAGAAGTCATGTTGCCACCACGAGAGGATTGGAAAGAGGCGGAACTTTACGAAATCCTCACAAACACAGAAATTGGACTTCCTCAAAGGGCACGAAAGGCTTTGCCACTTTCCTACTTTCGCCGATCCTCAAAGGCAATTCCAATCTCTTGCTTGGAATTTCACGAAAAGGTCTGGATTTTGAATTTGCCAGGTGAGGCTTTCATTGAGTATCAACTTTTTGCCCAACAGCAGCGTCCCGACAGTTTCATTGCAGTTGCCAGTTACAGCGATTGCGGACCAGGTTACATTCCGCTTGCTCGGTCTTTTGAAGAAGGAGGCTATGAACCCACTGAGGCTTACGCTTCGCCAAATTCTGAGACAATTGTCAAGCAGGCTATCATTGAGTTGTTGAGAAAGCAATGTCAGTGCTGAAAGTTTCGGAACTTAGCCAAAAAAAATGAGCAGGAGGTGAACGAAGTGAGCGAGATTGAAATTGCACTTGTAGGCTGCGGCGGGATGATGGGAGTCCATGTCCATCGTGGTTTCAAGCAGTTGTGGGAGAAAGGCTTTCGCACCTTCAAAATTGTCGCTTGTGTTGATGTCAATGAAAACGCAGCACAAAAAATGGCTGCCGAAATCGCACAATGGCAGAATTTGAGACCGAAAGTTTACACTGATGTTGATGATTTCATCGCTCAAGAAAGTTCAGCGAACGCAGTTGACATCAGCCTACCCCATCATTTGCATCACACTGTCGCTATTGCTTGCCTTAAATCTGGCAGGCATGTGCTCATTGAAAAGCCCTTAGCCATTACGATGAGGGCAGCGAGAAAAATTATTGAGGCAGCCAAAAACAAGGGTCTAATTTTGTCCGTTGCTGAAAACTTTCGTCGTGCTCCACACCAGAGAGCCATAAAATGGGCAATCAAGCAAGGTCGCATCGGTGAACCGAAACAAGTTTACTGGGTTGACACCTTTGAGCGAATTTGGTATTGGGGCTGGCGAGACCATTTGGAACTTGCAGGTGGCGGCTGGACTTTGGACGGTGGTGTCCACTTCGCTGACTTGATGAGATATCATGTCGGCGAAGTTGTTGAAGTATCAGCCCAAATGGCTAACTTCAAGCCAATTCGTTTGCGAAAAGTCAACGAACACAAAGAAGAAATCAATGCCACCGTTGAAGACACGACACAAGCGCTTTTGAAGTTTGAAAACGGGGCGCTTGGAGTTTGGGTTGAGGCAACAACGGCACCAGCAAGGAAATCAGAAACTCGCATTATTTACGGAACTGAAGGAGCGATTGACTTAAATACAGGCTTGTTTCTGAGGGATCGTGAACAGCCGATCTCAATTTCTGAGTTGCAAAGGGAGTTTATGGCTTCCCTCAGCGAGAGCGAAAAGGAGCGTCTTTTCCCATTCGGAATTACTGACGACATCGCTCAAGAAGTTCATGAGTTCGTTGTCGCATGTCTTGAAAACGACCCTAAGGTTGAAATTGATGGCGATGAAGGCTACAGGTCTCAGGCTGTTTGCATGGCTATTTACGAAGCAGCAACTTTAATGCAAACTATCAGTGTCGCCGATGTGATGGCACTGAAGGTTGAAGCCTATCAGCGTCCACTGAACGAGCGATGGCAAATCTTTTGAGGAGGTGTTGAAGATGGAAAAGGAAGGATTTCAAGAGCAAGGTGTGAGAACCGCATCAGAAGTTGTCCCAGAAGGGCAAAAGCAAGGAGGTTTTAGCGGTGCTGTCAGTTTCTTCACAGGGCTAATAATTGGGGCAATTGCTACCCTTGCAATCACTTATTTTGCTTGGAAAATTCCCCTTGATGAAACTAACCAACAAGTCAAGTCTCTAAATTCCCAATTGCAAATGGCTCAGGAAAGAACCAATAAGATGAGGGCTGCACTTGATAAGGCTCAGGAGGCATTGTCAGCCCTTAATGAGGCTTTGCAAGAATTTTCACCACAAGCAACCGAAACTCAAAAACAACAAATTGGTGTTGAACAGTGAAATTCAACATTTCAGTTGCAGTGTCATTTAACGACTCCGTTCTTTACTGCAAGGTTTGTTGATGCATGTTTACCTGTGTCACTGGTTTTAGTAGTTGATGACAAATCATCAATGAGCGCAGAATTCGTTCGGCGAAAATTTTCATGGCAAAAAGTTTTAGGGGGCAGGCAAAGCCCGCCTGAAAAAGAAAATCGGTCGGGTTTTACCTGCCCCTGCTCCTGACCAACAAACTTTTGAATATAGAGCGAACAACTTAACACTACATTGATTGTGCAAAAAATCTCAAGTGGATGTGGTCAAAGTGATGAATTTAGTGCGATTTCCTGATGGGTTTTTGTGGGGCGTTGCGACAGCGGCTTATCAGATTGAGGGAGCATGGAACGAAGATGGCAAAGGAGTCTCGATTTGGGACACTTTCTCCCACACTCAAGGCAAAATCGCCGACGGCTCAACAGGCGATGTCGCTTGCGACCACTATCATCGTTGGCGTGAGGATATCGCTTTGATGAAGGAACTTGGTGTCAAGGCTTATCGCTTCTCAATCGCTTGGACTCGCATCCTACCCAAAGGCGCTGGAACTGTCAATCCCAAAGGTCTTGACTTTTACGACAAGTTAGTTGACGGCTTGCTTGAGGCAGGCATCAAGCCCTTCATTACGCTTTACCACTGGGATTTGCCACAGGCTTTGCAAGATATCGGTGGTTGGGCGAACCGAGATGTCGCATACTATTTCGCCGATTACGCTTCTGTCCTTGCTCATAAACTTGGCGACCGAGTGAAGAATTGGATGACCAACAACGAGCCTTGGGTTGTCGCTTGGATTGGCTACGATATGGGGTTTCATGCACCTGGAATCAAAAACACAAAGGTTGCTTTACAAGTTGCTCACCACCTCTTGCTATCTCACGGTTTGGCTGTTGAAGTTCTTCGCAATTTTGGCGACTCCGAGACGAAGGTCGGCATCGTTTTAAACTTATCACCTGTCCATCCTGCATCCGAGAGCGAAGAAGACAAGGCTGTGGCATGGCGCTATGATGGTTTCCTCAACCGTTGGTTTCTTGACCCGATTTTTGTCGGAAGTTACCCTGCTGACATGTGGGAGTGGTATGGACAACTTGTCCCTGAAGTTAAGCCAGGCGATATGGCAATCATCGGCAGGAAAATTGACTTTCTCGGCGTGAATTACTACACCCGAAGCGTCGTCAAGAATGACCCACAAGGTGGCATGTTGAAACTCAGCCATGTGCGAATTGAAGGGAGCGAATACACTGAGATGGGTTGGGAAGTTTACCCTGATGGGCTTTACGAATTGCTCACGAGGCTAAATCGCGATTACAAAATCCCCGAGTTTTACATTACTGAGAACGGAGCAGCGTTCAAAGATGAAATTGCTCCCGACGGCAAAGTTCACGATGAACGCAGGTTAAACTACTTGCGCAAACATTTCCTGCGCGCCCACAAAGCCATTCAAGATGGTGTCCCGCTCAAAGGCTACTTCGTCTGGTCACTGATGGACAACTTTGAATGGTCTCACGGCTACACGAAACGGTTCGGGGTTGTCTATGTTGACTACGAGACTCAAAAGCGAATTGTCAAGGATAGTGGCTACTGGTATAAGCAGGTCATCGCTGAGAATGGGGTGCCAGTCTAACGGAACAAGGGATAGGGGACATGTGTCTTGCTGTTTAGGTTGAAAGGAACGAGTTTGTGCCTTGCCTGAAAAACTCGTCACTGCAAGAGAGTTGTCCCTGAGCCCAAGGGCTATCGCCATTTTCGCAGTTGCGGTTTTGAACCGTGCACTGCTGGGGTTGGGTTTCAACTCTGGCGACAAAAATTTTTCTCTGGTAGGACTTACGCAGTTGGCGTTGTTTT
>JANXCD010000124.1 GCA_025060305.1 Armatimonadota bacterium
CATGACTCCGTGATCCGTTAGGGCTAATGCAGGCATATCAAGTTGGCATGCTTTCTTGACCAAATCTTTGATTCGTCCCGCTCCATCTAAGAGGCTAAACTCGGAGTGAACATGCAAATGCACAAACTCAGCCACCATCTTGAACCGCCTCCGAATGGCTGTTGATGAAGTGATAACCGAACTGCAATTATAAAGCAAACGAGCAAATCTTATCCCTTCAAAATTGGTCAATTTGTCGTCAATATTCCCAAATTTCGCTAAAGCCTTTCAACACTGACAATGTTTTCCGTTACAACTGAAAAGGCTCTTAACCCGTTAATCCACCTTGGGACTTAAACGGTTGACTCTGTTTTGTAGAGGCAGGCGACAGTCTGCCAGAAAAGACCGTAGCAAAATTAGAAGTTAAAGTTCTGTCTCGCCGATTTGATATTTCAACGACCAGAAAATTTGGGCTTACTGACCTTTACTGCAATTCTCCACAACTGTTTACTGGGCAGGTGAGCCAACCAAAGTTGGGCTGGTTCAGAAAGTTTCGTCCTGTAAGTGTAAGCCAACCATTGACCGTCACCTGAAATTGACAGTTCGGAAAATTCAACTTCTCTTTCGTCAATTGTTTCGGTTTGAAAGTTTTTCTCAACAAACTTGCCGATTTGAAGTTTCCTATCCTTAACGATTGCGATTTGTTTTCCGTTCGCTGCGAAAGCGCTCACAGGTGAAGCAATTAGCCTGAAGGTAACTTGCTCTCCTTCAAGTCGTCCTTGCTGAAGTGTTTCTTCCGAGAGTGCAATTAAAGTTTGGTCACCACAAAAGTTAACGATAGTTGGAGCGCTACTTGTATTCGTTGAAATGAAGCGAACAGTTTCATTTGGGACAATAACTGCAATAACCTTTTCACTGAACCTTTCCGTGAATACGAGCAATTTGTTTTCATTTGTCCAACTGATAGCGGAAATATTGCCAAGGGGTGTCCTGTCGGTAGGGGAAACTTCTTTGCCAACACTCTCAAACAACTTTACAAAGGTCTTGCCATCCTCTTTAGCAAAAACTGCAAGCCATTTGTTGTTAGGCGAGCGTTTGAAATCTTTGACCTCGTTGGCGAAAAAGTAAGTTAGAAAGTCTGTTTTCCTATCCCCTTCCTTAAAGACAGTCAAGTGAACAATTTCTGAACCGTTGCGACGAACCAAAAGCCAAAAAGTTTTACCGTCACTTGAAACCTCAAAGTCTTCTAATTTGTAATTTGCCAAATACCAAACTTTTTGAGGACTTGAATCCTTTGGTGACAGGCGGAAAAGAGCGTTGTCAGAGATGTAAAATAAAGTTTCTGACAATTTGGCAGGTCTGCCTATTGATGCCCCTTGTGGTAGGGGTTGGAGCGTCTCTGGGTCAACACCGAGCATTTTAGCAATTCGTTCAATTCTTGATGGAACATCGGGATGAGTGCCAAACCAACGGATGAGACCTTTATATCGTTCCGAACCTAATCTCCTAAGTGCTATGATTGCACTAATTGGGTTGTAGCCAGCAGCCTTCATGTATCGGACGCTACGAGTGTCGGCATCTCTTTCATGTTGACGGCTGTAGCCACTTTGGTAAAGCGCAAACAACATCTCTGAACCAATTCTAACCAATTGGCTCGCATTTCCAGTAAGGATGTCAAGCAAAATTGAGCCTACCATTGCTTGGCTCAATTGCTTTCGGATGTGGTCACCTGAAATATGACCAATTTCGTGTCCAAGCACGAAGGCAATTTCGTCATCACTTTCAAGGGCTTCAAGGAGCGCACGAGTGATGTAGATGAAGCCTCCTGATACAGCCATTGCGTTAAGTTCCTTTCGCTCGTTAAGGATTTTGAAAGTATAAGGCATGTCCTTTCGCTCGCAGACGGCTACAAGACTTCTTCCAATTCTTTCTATGCGATGAGTTTGTTCTGGGTCATTCCAGACACCATACTGCTTCTCCAAAATAGCAGCAACTTCCTTACCGATTTCAATTTCTTGGTTGCGACCTATCAGGATGATTTGTGATGACGAAGGCATAAGAAAAGAAAAAGTCAACAAAGCAACTGAAAGAAAACGGCGCAACATTATCGCTCACCTCTTCAAGTTTTAAGTTCGCTGTCATCAAACATCAAAGACGCATTTGGAAGTCAACGAGTTCCATGAGAATTTACTGGCGCTTGAAGGGACTTCTCCGAAGAAAGTAGTTTCTGTGGACGACGAGAACGAATGAACTTCCAAAGACCAAAAGCAATAGCAGCAACCGCTCCCGTTAAGACAAACCCAGTATATCGGTTTTGCTTCCAACCGAGGCGAAAAATAAAGGCAAGTAAAATAGCGAAAATCGCACCTAAAAAAAGCCAGTAAGGTTGACGAACCTTAGCGGTTGAAGAGACCATATTGTCTTTTGGTTCTGAAAATGTTTTTTCTGATTCCAAACTTTGCAAAAAGGATTGAACCATTTGCCGCAATCTTTCCTGAGGATGGCTTTGAAGAATTTGACGCAAAGTTTCAATGCTTTCATCGTAAGGATTTTGGATAATCATGCGGATGATCAACTCCAACAAAATTTCATCCTTCTCCTGCCAAATTGCTTCTATCAGAGCCGAAATTGCCTCTTTCGTTCCAATTTGACCGAGGGCAAAAATAGCAGACCTTCTAATGCTTCTATTTTCATCCTTCAGCAAAACTTTTAGGGCTGGAGTGGCTTCAACCGCTTTCAATTCACCTAACGCTTGAGCCGCAGCACCTCTGACAGTTAGGGGGTCGTTAGTCAGCGTATCAAGCCCTATTGACGGCATTTCATCAAAGAGAGCGAAAATCAAAGGTTTAATAGCCCTTCTATCCTTCAATTTACCTAAAGCGAGGGCTGAATGATATCTGACAAGTTTGTCTTGGTCTTTTAGGGCTTGGATAAGTGGTTCAACGGCTCTTCGGTCTCCTATTTGCCCCAAAGTAGCAGCAACTAAGTATCTTACTGGATAGCGGGGATTTTGCAAAGTCTCAATGAGTGGTCGGACTGCTGCTGAACCCATCTGAATCAATAACTCACCAGCCTGAACCCTGATTATTTCATCATCGGAGGCAAGTTGTTCAATCAGTCTGGCGATGATGTCCATGATTTTCACCCTTTCGCTTTTTACATATTAGCCCAAAATAACTCAAACTGCAAGTTCAAAGGCTTGCCAAAAAGATTTCGCTCTGTTAGTCAAAAGTTTGTTGGTTTAGTAGCAGATAAAATTCGTCCGAAAAAATTTTTTTGGCAGGCTTTGCCAGACCCTATGATTTGACTGCAGAGTTTGACAGTGCTTGATTAGGGAGCAAATCAATACTGCAACTCATAAAGTCGCTTGTAGTAAGTTTCAGAAGCGATCAATTCTTCGTGGCAACCTTGTTCAACAATTCTTCCACCCAGCAAAACGAGAATTCGGTCAGCGTTCCTTACCGTGCTGAGCCTATGGGCAATTATAATTACCGTTCGCCCTTCCATTGCCCTTTCAATGGCTTGTTGGACGACTGCTTCGCTTTCGGCATCAAGGTGGGATGTTACTTCATCAAGGACTAAAATTGCTGGCTTTTTCAAAAGAGCCCTTGCAAGTGCTATTCTTTGCCTTTGACCAACAGAAAGAAAGGCTCCGCCTTCGCCTACCCATGTTTCGTATCCGTTGGGCAACTTCTCAATGAACTCGTGAGCATTTGCTAACTTTGCTGCTTCAACGATTTCTTCATCAGTAGCGTCGGGATTGCTCAAAGCGATGTTTTCACGGATTGTCCCGTCAATGACGAAAGTATCCTGCAAAACCAACCCAATGTGCTTTCTCAGCGACTTTAACTTTATTTTGCGCAAGTCATGTCCATCAATTAAAATTCGTCCTTCTGTTGGGTCGTAAAATCTCATCAGAAGCATCACGATAGTTGTTTTGCCCACACCGCTTGGACCGACGATGGCTAACTTTTCGCCCCTTCGGACTTTGAAACTCAAACCCTTCAAAACTTTTTCTCCTTCCTCTTCGTATCGGAAGTGAACATTTTCAAATTCAATTTCACCTTTGACAGTTGGCAAATCTATTGCGTCAGGTTCATCGGCTATTTCAGGTTGCTTGTCAAGGACTTGAAAAACTCTCTCTGATGCTCCTGCCACTTGTTCACGGACAGCCTGAATTTGAGTTAGCCTGCGGATGCTGGATGCAAGGGTGTAAAAGTAAACCATGAACGCCAGCAAACTTCCTGGCGACAACCAACCTTGAATGACAAAAACACCACCAATGAACACACCTGCAATCACTCCGATAGTTCCAACCAATTCAACAGAAGGGGCAAGCATCGTTCTGAGCCTAATCGCCCTTAAAGCATATTGATAAACTTGTCTGTTTTTCCAATCAAACTGGCTCAGGGCTTTTTCTTCTGCTCCAAAAGCCTGAATGAGTTTGATAGCACTAAAACTCTCCTTCAGCAAGACTGTCAGGTTACCCAAAGCAACTTGCATGTCGTATGATGCTTTCCTCAAATTCAGCCCCAACCTCCATAAAAGCCAACCGACAATTGGCAAAAGAACCAATGCGATGACTGTCAAAGGCGGACTGATGACAAGCATGAGTGCCAACGAGCCCAAAATGAGAATAGGCGTTGAGACTAAATCTTCAATGCCAATTGTGACAAGGGATTGAAGGGCAGCGACATCGTTGACTACACGAGCCAAAAGTTGACCTGTTCTTTCCTGTTCAAAGTAAGACGAAGGCATTAACTGAAGATGATAGTAGAGCATTCGCCTCAAATCTAAAATGACCTTTTGGGCTATGTTGTTAGCCAGAAAGTTGTGAGCGAAGGAAAGAAAAGCCCTCAAAACTGCAATGCCAACACCAACAAGGCAAATAGATGCCAAGAAAGTGAGCCTTTGAGAAGCGTCGGAGAAAACAAAGTGAAGTCCTTTTTGAACGAAGCGAATGAGCAAATCTCCTTCGCCTTCACGGATTCCAGATTCAATCAAAGGTCGCAGCAAATGCTGGGTCAGCCAGATGAAGTAAAACCTCAAAACCTCTGCAGCACCGATGAGAATAATGCAAGCGACCAATCGCTTCCAATATGGGCGAAAGAATTTCAAAAGACGCCAGAAAGGGTCAACCCTTTTCATCAATTTAGCCTCCGTCAATGAGCGAAAGTTCGGCATTTCAAAATTCTATTATCGCTCTTCACTGCAAAGTTCGTTGGTGTATGTTAATCATTCCACTGGCTTTAGACAATACTTCTTGGTGACAAAATCTATGAACGCCCAATTCATTCGGCGAGAATTCGTATTGTAGGGTCAGACGAAATCCACTTCAGCCCGCAAAAAGCAAGCAAATAACAGGCTCGGCTTGTTTTTACGATTTCAGTCAATCAAAGCCGATTTGTTTGACTTTTTGAGAGTTAGAGAAACTTGACCTTAGTCTCGGACTTCTATGACTTCCTTTCGCCTTCGCTTAGCAGCCACCTTTTCAACTTCTCGTTTTTCACGCACCGCTGCTTGAGCGGCAGCCAAGCGAGCAACTGGGACACGGAAGGCAGAACAACTGACATAGTTAAGTCCGATTTCATGACAGAACCAGACGCTACTTGGT
>JANXCD010000125.1 GCA_025060305.1 Armatimonadota bacterium
CATTGAAGCGTCATCCAAAGGGTCAAGGCGACTATGTGTTTGGGCGTGACAGGTTCTGAGCCATCGGGAACTTTCTCTGGATGCTCGCTCATGAAACGGTTGATGCCTTCAGCGAAAGCGAGCAAGGCTTCACGAACGGGTTTTGAAAGTTGAGTGGTAATTTGCTCCGCCTTTTGCGGGATGGCAGTCAAGTGCTTTTGAAAATCGTCTTCAATCCGACTTTCACCTTCAACTTCAGCCATTTGCCCCATGGCAACTTTGTAGTTTCGCAAAATAGCCGAAAGCCTGTCTTGCGCTTGAGCGTAACCTTGAGCCATCAAAGCATCGTTGAGCGTTCCAGCGAAAATGTGAGGGACGCCAAATTTGTCACGGACGATTTTCGCCTTCATTTCAACCCACCCCGCAAATTCATTTGAAATCCCTTTGTAAATTGTAAAGGCAAAGAGGCTGATTTGCAAATCTTGCGTAAGGCAATTGAAACCTTGTCCTAAAATTTGCCTACAGGTCTCATCTGCCTTATAAGTTGATTGGCGAAAATTACAAGCATATTTTGCACGACATTGAATGAGGACAGGTGACTTGAATTGACACTCCAAAAGCCGATGCTTTCAAAAACCGAAGTTAGAAAGTTGGCAGAAGATTTTGAACGGTTCAAATTTGAACCGCTACCGCAAAGGCTTTGGCAGTATGTGCTGGAGCGTTACGACATTGACTTGCGTTCAAAATATGCTGACTTCCCTGTTTCGCCGCTCATCGGAAAAGCCAGTGGTCAATTAAGCATGGAACCTCATCAAGTCCTCAAAGATGCTGAGGCTGGTTTGGGTTTTTGCGTGCTCAAAACTCTCATCGCCCAAGATGCTCAAGGCAACCAATCCATGAGGGCTTGGGCGATTCCTATCACTCGCATGAAAGTTGAGCGCATCAAAGGTCAAGACGAAACTGAAGGATGGACAGTGACCTGGGTCGGACGAGGCTGGCATAAAAGTTTTGAAGCCTATTTGCGGTTTTTTGATGAAGCGCTCAGCATTGGCGCTGAGTATGGAATGCTGATAGTCCCATCAATAAAGGCTCATCTGCCGTCGCATCCTGACGAAGAATGGCGTGTCGGCGAATATGATTTCACTGTCGGAGAATTGTTGAAAGTTTGGCGAAAGCAAAACCCCAATTTGCCCATGCCCATTGAGTTTGACTTTAGCCCGACTTTGGCTGGAAGCGAATTTGCCCGTCGGCAAGAAAGGATTTTGAAATGGCTCGTTAATGTCCCGAAACTCATCAAGGAAGCAGCCAAGAAGGCAACTGAAATGGAAGCCAGCAAAGTCATTTGTGTTGGTATCAAAGTCTTCAACGCTATGTTTGACGACACCTTCCAAATTGAAATGCTTCGGACGCTCTTGGAAGAAGCAGCAAAAGGCAAAGGTGCTGATTTCATCGTTTACGCCAACAGGCTTTTTGACCCCAACCGTGAGTATGAAGGCGTTAAAGGCATCGCCTACGGCGGTCCAGATTTGAGTGCGAGAAACTTGAGAGTGCTAAGTCAACTTTCAAAATTGCACGAACGAGGCGAACTGGCGAATTGGCTGCCTTTGAGCGGGACAGGTAACATTTGCAACGGCAAAATCGCTTTTGAATACATCCTTTGCGGTTGCAGCACGCTTCAAATTCATACCTTTTTCCAGTTGCCAATTTCTTGCTACGCAAAGCGAACAGGTAGCAAAATTCAAAGGGCGTTGCACCAATTGCTTTTTGAACCAGAAAACGGTCTAATAGCATGGCTGCTTTGGATGCGACAAGGAACAAATCAACTTGCAAACAAACCGCTAAGAGTTGAGCCTTTGACAAAGATAGACTGAAGTTTCAATCTGCTTTAGCGTGAGGTGATATTAGAATGCCACTGAGCCGAGAAGAAGTTTTGCATGTCGCTTTGCTGGCTCGGTTGGAACTGAGCGAAGAAGATATTGAACGATACACTTGGGAACTTAACCGAGTCCTTGAGCACATTGAGAAACTCAAGGAGTTGGATGTTGAAGGTGTTGAACCCACATCGCATGCCGTTCCTTTGTCCAATGTCTTTCGCCCTGACGAACCGGGCAAACCTATGCTTCGTGAAGAAGTTTTGATGAATGCTCCTGACGCAATTGACGGCTACTTCCGTGTGCCGAGGGTAGTTGAAGAAACTTGAAGAACTTGCTAGTGGTATGCCATTTCCCCTGTTGATGCTAACTTTCTCCTTTGCCTTTGCTTATCCAACTCCCGATTTGGCTTAGCAACTTGCCTAACCAGTTAGGTGTTTTTACTAAGGGCATTTCGTAGCCACAGTTAGGACATTTGATAAGCAATTGGCAACCGCCCTTAAGGGGACATTTTTGGCAAACCGTTGCCCTCGCTTCACTTATTTGAAACTGAAACCCGCAAAGCGAGCAAGTTACTCGCTCGTCTTCAGCCATCCTTTTCACCTTTTTGCTTTTTTCTCAGAAAGCACAACCATTGCTGCATTGTGTCCCGATGCTCCAATCACACCGCCACCAGGATGAGCGCCTGAGCCACACAAATACAAGCCACGCAAAGGAGTTTTATATTGCGACCAACCTATGATGGGTCGGAAAACGAACATTTGGTCTGGCGTTATGTCGCCATGAAAGATGTTTCCGCCAGTTAAAGCAAATTCAGTTTCCAAGTCTTTTGGTGAAAGCGCCTGCAAATGGACAATCTGAGACGAAAAATTTGGGGCAAATTCGTCAACGACAGCGAGAATTCGTTTAATAAATTCGTCCTTCCACTTTTTCCAACCGTCAACAGGTTCATAAGGTGCATACTGCACAAACAAAGAGATGATATGCTTGCCATCGGGTGTGAGTGTTTTGTCAAGCACAGTCGGAATGCACATTTCAACCATTGGCTTTTGCGACGGCTCACCACGAACGAAATCGGCATAAGCCCTCTCCAAGAACTCAAGCGATGGACATAGGTGAATTGTCCCCCGCAAGAAAAATTCCTCGTCCCCTGCCCCTCGCCCCTCGTCCCGAAATTTCGGTAAGCCGTCGGCAACGATGTTGACTTTGAAAGAAGCGGCGGTCATTTTGATGTGTTGAATTTTTCGGACAAACTCGTCAGGCAAAATGCCTTGTGGTAACAATTGCAAGAAAGTCCGCTTCGGGTCTGCATTTGACAAAACTGTATTGCTTTCAATTTCTGTGCCATCGGCTAAAGCAACTCCAGCAACAGCATCATTTCGGACGAGAATTTGCTTGACTTCTGCGTTTGTCAAAATCGTCGCTCCGTGTTTTTTTGCCACATTTGCTATGGCTTCGCAGAGCATCCCCATTCCGCCACGAACATAGCCCCAAACACCTCTTTTGCCCGTTATGCTGCCCATGACATGGTGGAAGAGCACGAGGGCAGTCGTCGGTGCTGTTGGAGGTAAAGCCGTTCCAATAACGCCATCCGTTGCCAGCGTGATTTTCAAAGGCTCACTCTCAAACCAATCACTCAAAACATCCCAAGCGCTCGCTGTGAAAAGTTTTGACAAAAGTTCACGCTCAGGGATAGGCAAGCGAAGGAAACTTAACGAAATTGGCAATAACTTTGGTAGGTCAGACAGAGACCAATTGGGAAACTTTGGAGGAACGCTCATAAGCAAAGGCTCAACAAAAGACGAGATTTTGTCCATCGCTTCCTCGTAACGCAAAAAGGCTTCAGCGTCTCGTTTTGAAAACTTAGCAATTTGTTCCCAATTGAACTTTTCGTCGCTTCCCAAAAGCAAGTGACCGCCATCAGGTAAGGGCGTGAAGGAAGAAGGGTCACGACGAAGAATTTCAAAACCATGTTGGTGCAGTTGCAAATCCTTGACGATTTTTTGATGCAACAAGCCACAAACATAAGCAGCCGTTGAAACTTTGTATTTGCCCCAAAGGGTTTCAGTGACGCTGCATCCTCCGATGACATGTCTTCGTTCAACCACACAAACTTTCAAACCGGCTTTAGCCAAATAGGCAGCAGCGATCAGACCGTTGTGACCTGCACCGATGACAACTGCATCATATCTTTCAGACATCACTTATCACCAGAACAAAGATGTCACGCTATTTAGGTGATGTTTAACTCACGAGGCAGGAAATATAAGGCTACTGACGAGCCAGTAATTATGGTTTTTTAGCAGGTCGGCAAATAGACAGATGGACAAGTCAGGATTTAAAGTCATCATTCTTCATTGCGAATTTTGTTAGCGAACATAAGTTATTGACATACGCTTCAGGCTTTAGCCCTTTTAACCTGCAAATGTGGTCTTTTGCTTGATACCCCTTCCCCGCTACTCAACTTTCCAAACTTGCCAAACCTTACCTACCAATTCTGGACTTGGCTTAAGCGTGGGCTTACCAGGTTGCCAACCTGAAGGTGTCGCTTCTGCTCCCTTAGTAGCCCTGACATGTTGGAAGGCTTGTAACTGGCGAATCAATTCTTCAGGATTGCGACCAACAGATGGGGTTAGAATTTCCACTGCCTGAATAATTCCATCAGGGTCAATGATGAAGCGACCACGAAGGTTAACACCAGCCTCTTCATCATGAACTCCATAAACTGCTCCAATTTTGCCACCAGGGTCAGAAAGCATCGGGAATGGGATACCACCTTCAACCATCTTGGAAAGTTCAACTTCATGCCAGATTTTGTGGCTGAATCTGCTATCGGTGCTAATAGCCAAAACTTCAACGCCCATTTCCTTCAACTTGGGGTATCTGACGGCAACCGCCGCCAATTCAGTGGGTCAGACGAAGGTGAAGTCACCAGGGTAAAAACAAAGGACAACCCATTTGCCACGATAGTCTGAAAGTTTGACATTTTTGAAGCCTTCCCCGGGGATGTAGGCAGACGCTTCAAAGTCTGGTGCTTCTTTCCCGACACGAGCGACAGGTAACATTGGCATTAACCCAGCACCAACTGAAGTTGCTTCTGATGCCTTCGCCTTGGGAATTAAAGGTCCTGCTGCTGGCTTGACACAAGTATCAACCTCTTGTGCCATCTTCGTTCCCTCCTTTCGCAAATTCTCCATACTTACCAAACTTGTCGTAACGAGAGCAAGCAACAAAAAGAAACCAACTACGACCCACCAATTCCGATTCATTACCTTCACCTCCTTAGTCCGAAGCCTTGCCTTTTAAATCCCCTTTAACACCAAGATAAGCCATCCCTTGTCAGGTATAAACCCTAATCTGGCGAGGCTTTCCCGCACAAACAGCACATAAAATTCTCCCGCCATCTAAAGACGGCGCTCAGAAAGAAATGAGTAGCGGAGTCTTAGGGCAGATGGATAAATGGGCAGATAAAGAACGAACACACAACGCTCAACTCGCACACTCAACGCCTTCATTCATGTTACTTGTATTCTTCTCGGATGGGATGAAAGATGTCAAGAGCCAAACTGGGCTTGTCTAAGTTTCGGACAGAGTGAACGACATTGGAAGGCACCCACCAGCAATCACCTTTGCGTAAAACTTTCGTCTCATCGCCGATGGTGAACTCAAACTCGCCTTCCAAAAGCACTCCCATTTGTTCGTGGGGATGAGAATGTGGCG
>JANXCD010000126.1 GCA_025060305.1 Armatimonadota bacterium
TTGATTTTTGCGAGTGGTGTTTTGCCCCTTGACGCTTTTTCGGCACTGTTTTTGGAACTCCGAAAACCCATTGCGGAAGTGATTGCTCTTGCCCGTGCTGGAAAGTTAAACGAAGCCCTTAAGCAAATTCGTCAACAAGAAGAAAGCCCATTGCTCAAAACTTGGACGCTGAGCCAAGTTGCGCTACTGGCATCAGGCACTGCAAGACAACAAATTCTGCGTGAAGCGGAGCAGATTGCAGATGGCTTGCGCAAACCTGAACATAAAGCGTGGGCGCTAATGCAGGTTGCAAAAGCCTATGCCCAATCAGGCGAGCGGACGAAAGTGCAAGCATTGCTTGAGCGTGCTTTTCAAAATGCCCAGAAAATTTCCGAACGATGGCAAAGGGAAAAGTTGCTGACGGAAATTCTCAAAGCGATGGCTCAACATGGTTTGACAACATTGGCTACGAGATTGGCACTGCAAACGAAAACGGAAGAAAACGCTCACATCGCTGAGTTAGCAGTTGTGCTTGCTCAAGTTGGCGATGCAGCCAATTTCAAACGACTGCTGCCGTCATGCGCTGGGAATTTGTCAAGCGCTTACGCTGCCATCGGAGCAATGGCATGGTTGTATCTTGACCGAGCCAACGATTTGGCAACTTTGGTTGTAGAAAAGCAAGCACGATCTCCAGAATTTGAGTAAGACTTGCAAAGGGCTTTGCAAGCCCTTGCAGAGGCGAAAAAGATAAAATCTGTGTTGTCATCCGCAAGAATTTTTCGCCGAATGAATTCGGCGCTCAATTTGTTCGTCATCAACCGCTGGCTAAAGCCAGTGGCGTGGGTAATCCAGCACCAACAAACTTTGTAGTAAAGAGCGCCTAAACAAATTAACAGCAGACAAAACCTGCCAGAGCGCGAGAGAGTTACGCATTAAGTTTCCTTCCGAACGATGTCAATTAACTCGTTGCGATTTTCCACCAAAACCTTGTAAAAGGCTTCGGCATACTTCTCCATCAAATCCAAACCGTTGGGCGGACCGAAAGAGTCAGTGCTGTGCCCTAAAACCAGTCGGCGACGGCAAACATCGGAAGCAACAGGATATTCGTCAGGGTCGTAACGAATGCCGGGGCGAGTGTAAGGGCAACTCCAAGGGCAACCTTTGCCATAGCCTTCCAGATACTGGAACAAACTTTGTGCAGGGACGGGGCGAGTTTGCCATGAGCGCAAAGGCACACCTTCCGCTTGCATCACTTTCGCAAAGGCTTCACGAAAAACATCAATGGACACATCCTCTAAGCCCAAATCTTCTGGGCGAACCAAAATCGGATAGAAAAAGTAGACATGGGTTCGGTCAGGCGGAACATAAGGTGGCTGGACACCAGGAATTTCGCTCAACCGCTTTGTCAAGTAAGTTCCATTGCGGATTCGCCACTCAGTCATTTCTGGCAATCGGCGAAGTTGGGAACGAGCGAAGGCTGCTTGCAATGGGTCAGTTCGGTAGTTCCAACCCATCATGTAAGCGTTGTATTCCCTCGGCTTGCCTGGCTCAACAATTTCTCCAAACATTCGTGCCCTTTGAGCGAGAATGAACATTTTCTCATCGTTGGTAGCAAACAAACCACCTTCACCCAAAGCCGAAAGGCATTTTGAACCGTTAAGGCTGCATCCTGAACAATCGCCCAAAGCACCAACAGGTTTGCCCTTGTAAGTTGCGCCGTGTGCTTGAGCGCCATCTTCAATGACTTTCAAGCCATACTTTTTTGCGATGGAATAAATTTCGTCGTAATCGGCAGGCAAGCCGTGCAAATCCACAGCGACGATTGCTTTCGTCTTTTCAGTGATGCGCTCTTCAATCTTGGCAGGGTCAATGTTGTAAGTTTGCGGGTGAACATCAACGAAGATGGGAACGCCGTTGGAATGCAAAACACACGACGCCGAAGCAAGGAAAGTGTCAGCAGGGACAAGCACCTCATCGCCAGGACCAACTTCACAACCGACGACGCAAAGGTGAAGTGCTGCCGTCCCTGAGTTGCAAGCCAAAGTGAATTTCATGCCGATGGATTCTGCCCATGCCCGCTCAAGTTCCTCAACTTCTTCAAAGGGATAACGCCAAGGCGAAGCACGCTCCAACGCTTCCATGACTGCACGCTTGTCTTCTTCAGTGATGTGCGGCCAGGGCTTAATCATTCCATCAGGCACGACTTTCGGACCGCCTCTAATAGCCAATTGCGCCATCGTTGACACCCCCTTCATGCCTCGTTGACAATCATGACTTTGATGACATCGCCACGATTTTGAGTGGCGAAGTGAAAGGCTTCGGCAATGGCTTCCAAAGGGAAGCGATGAGAGATGAGCCGTTCCGCTTCAATGACTTTGCGACGAAGCAAATCAGCAGCCTGAGGGTAAAGCAAACTGCATGGGTTGTGATTTGAACCGACAAGGCTAATTTTGCGGAAGTGAAATCGGTCAATGTCAAGCAAAATGTTCGCTTCAGGTTTCCATTCCATTCCGATGAAAGCGATTGTCCCTCCAACGGCACAAACTTGTGCTGCCTGTGGAATGCCGATGCTTGGTTTGATAGTCACCAACACGCTGTCTACACCTTCAGGTTCTAACTCTTTCATGCGTTCAACGATGTCTTCTTTGTCGGGATGAAGCACCAAATCTGCGCCCCATTCTAATGCCAACTGGAGTCTGGCTTTGCTTGTTGAAGGGTGTGAGACATAAAGTTTGCTGACACCCGCTTCACGACACAAACGAAGTGCCATCAAACCGATAGGACCAGCACCGATGAGCAAAACTTTACTGCCCAAACGAACATTTCCGTCCCGCAACAAATCAATGGCAACGGTCAAAGGCTCCATCAGTGCACCTTCTTCTGGCGTCAAGTCAGGGATAGGGAAGAGAAACTCAGAAGGTTTGCACAAAAATTCAACGAAGGCATCGCCTCCAAACCATCTCGGCTTAGAGCAAAAACGAAGTTCTCCCCTTTGACATGCCGAGCATTCGTTGCAAGGGAGAGAGCCAATAATTGAGACCAAATCGCCCACCTTGACATTTGTCACACCTTTACCGACGGCGACGACTTTCCCTGCTGCTTCGTGACCTCGCTGATGCCAATCAGCCTGATGACTTCGGAACGCTTCTGCATCAGTGCCGCAGATGCCACAGGCTAAAATTTTCACAACTGCTTCTCCTTCTTTTGGTTCTGGCATCTTCAGTTCCCTCAACTCCACCCTGCTCGGCAATTGAAAGAACGCCGCCTTCATTGCTATTGCCTCCTTGCGATAGTAACTTAGAGATTCAAACTCAATTTTGTCGTTTTACTAATCACTAACCTGCTTTGCGCTCAATTTTAGCACTCCGTTCCTTTCAATGCCTTACTATGAGCCGACAAAATTTAATTCAGGGTGCTATATGCTGGTTTTTGGAGTTAAGTTTAGCAATTTGAAATTTGGTAAACAATTTTTGAAGCGTCGTGAAGGGCTTTGTCAAGTTGGCTCTTCAGCAATAAAAATTCGCTTCTCAATCTCTCTTTGGTGCAAGAGCATATCGCCGAAGGGCAAAGGGTGGAGCGCTACCGAATTGAAGCCTTTGATGGACACGATTGGAAAGTCATCGCTTGTGGCACAACCATAGGCTACAGGAAACTTGACAGGTTTGAAACAATCACAGCAACGAAAATGAGGTTAGTGATTGAGTCCGCATTGGCGACACCGCTGATTCAAAACTTCGGACTTTACAGATTGGAGGTGTAAAAGGTAGCGATGGAAGAAATTCGCATTGAGCGTGAAAGGAGAGGCAAAGTTCAATACTTTTGGGTCAATTACGAAGGCAAGGATGTCAGCAGGCTTTTGCTTTTTGATTTGAATGTCCGTTTTGGCGAAGCCGTTGTGAGAATGGGAGGCATTGGTGGCGTTGAAACTGATGAACCTTACCGAATGAAGGGGTTGGCAAGAAAGTTAATGGAAGCAACAAACGATTACATGCAAAAGGCTGGTTTTGACATCGGAGGGCTTTTTGGCATTCCAAACTTTTACGAACGCTGGGGCTACATCACGGTTTTGCCAGAGTATCGGCTTTTTGTGTCCACAGAAAACCTTAAGAGTGCAAAACTCTGTCACAGCGTCGTCAATTACGACAACAACTTGCACAAAGACAAAGTGCTCAAGATTTACGAAGACAACAATTGCAGAAGGATTTGTTCTGTCGTTAGAAAACCTGAAGATTGGTCTGGTTTTCCAAGGGGCACTGAGTGGTTTGTAAAAGGGGAGTATCTCTGCCACCCTGAGTTACTTAAAAAGTCCCAAAATCCCATGATTTGCTTGAGTTTTTAGAGAATGCAAAACTATAGTTGAATTCATCAAGAACGGAGGGATAAAGGGATGATTGTCAAGCCAAGCCCGCATCAACTTGCTTGGCAGGAATTTGATATGGGCATGTTCATTCACTTCGGCATGAACACCTTTACCGACAGAGAGTGGGGCGATGGGACTGAAGAACCGATATGGTTCAACCCGACGGAGTTTGATGCACAGCAGTGGATTAGCGTCGCAAAAGAAGCAGGCTTTCGCTATGTAGTGCTCACTGCAAAGCACCACGATGGCTTTTGCCTCTGGCAAACGAGATACACTGACCACTCGGTCAAAAATAGCCCTTGGCGTAACGGCAAGGGTGATGTCGTCAAGGAAGTGGCGAAAGCCTGTGAGGCTTTGGGCGTCAAGTTTGGCTTTTACCTCTCGCCATGGGACAGGCACGAGAAAACCTACGGCACGCCCGAATATGACCGCTACTTCAGAAACCAGTTGACGGAACTTTTGACCGAATACGGTGAAGTAGTTGAGGTTTGGTTTGATGGCGCATACGGTGGACCGCCGGGCAAAGAGCATAAGTATGATTGGCGCAGTTACTACGAAGTTGTGCGCAAGTTACAACCGAACGCTTTGATTGCCATTTGTGGTCCAGACATTCGTTGGGTCGGCAATGAAGAAGGAGTTGCACCGGAAACTAACTGGAGCGTTCAGGATGCGACACCTTTCCATACATGCTTGGGCATGTCTGGCAAAGTCTGGTATCCTGCTGAGTGCGATGTCTCCATCCGACCTGGCTGGTTCTGGCATGCTCACGAAGATGATAAGGTCAAGTCCCTTGAACACTTGCTTGACATTTACTTCAAGTCGGTCGGGCGAAACAGCGTTTTGCTTTTGAATGTCCCGCCAAACAAAAAGGGGCTAATTTCCGAGCCGGACATCCAGCGACTTCGTGAGTTGAAGAAAGTCCTTGACAAAACTTTTGCTGCCAATTTCGCCCTGAACAAACTCGCAACTGCAAGTAGCACTCGCCCCGACACTAAACCTTCAAGCGCTGTTGACGGCAAAAAAACAACTTTTTGGGCTCCGACCGAAGGGACAAAAGAGTCGTGGCTTGAAATTGACTTACACCGACCGACAACTTTCAATGTCGCAATGGTGCAAGAGCATATCGCCGAAGGGCAAAGGGTGGAGCGCTACCGAATTGAAGCCTTTGATGGACACGATTGGAAA
>JANXCD010000127.1 GCA_025060305.1 Armatimonadota bacterium
ATAGATGAAACACGAACAGTAAACTAATTTGTGCTTCAAATACAAACGCAGCCTTTTGCTTGGTTGCCTTCTCACTTGCTCAAGACCTTCAAAACTTTCGCTTCCGCATCGGAAGGCTCATCTTAGACCTTTCCGACTCTGGTTCAGCAAAAGTAAACATTGATGATTATGGGCTTGGCTATGTTATCTTCAACGAGTATAGCCTTGGAAGAAGCGGTTCAATCTCTTTCTCTCGCCCCTTTGGGGAAGGAAAAGGAATTTTTCAGCATTTACGCTTGTGTTGATGGATGGGAGGAATCAGAAGGTTATGCAAGTATTGATGCTTTTATGAAAACAACCTTTTGTTTCATTTTCAATAAACCTGAACCTGAAATTTTGCCTGAAGAAGCTTCTCTTCCAGAATCTGTTAGATTTGTCCTGTTTTTAGAGGGGAGGGCAAATGCATGGGCACATGGACCTTTGCCTTCCTTTTCTTCTGGGTATGCTACTGCTTCTGGAAGCTTTAGCACGGAAATTGTTTCGGCATCGGCTTCCATTTCTGCCTTTTTCCCAAATCCTTATTTCCCTTTTGATGTTTACGATTATGACCCACAACAGGGATACAGAAGGGTTGCTAAGATAAAGTCAGTTGAAATTTCATCAGGTCAAGGTGATTATGAGTTGAGATTTTCAGGTTTAGCATCAACGGAGAATTTCAATGCCATGAGTGTTGGTAACGCTTATGCAAGGACAGGGATAGTAGTGCTTTCAGGAATTGACCCTTTGGGAGTTCCCGAAGTTGGAGATAATGAGTTTGTGTATACTGAACTTTCAAAAGAAAAGCATGGGGTAGTAATACGCTGGGCACGACTAATTGTTCCTGTTAAAGCTAAGGTTGTGACGGGTTTCTCCACCGAAGATAGTATAATGGAATGGTTGAAAGAAAAATTTGATTGGTCTTTGTCCCGCCCTTTGCCTTACCCTTTTCCTAAACAACTTGGCTATTATTCTGGAACAGAGATCTTTCCTCGTTTTCAAGACCCTCATGATAGTTTTGAAGGGATTGGACTTGCTTTCAGTGGGGAATATCTCCCAGAAAAGAATAGAGATTTTGGGGAAAGAAAAATTATACTGATTTTTAGCGGAAAACCTGTCCATGAAGCAAAAATTGAAGTTTTTTACCCAACAAGAGGTAATCTACATCCTCCAAAGGATATATGGCCTGGATTCAGGATTTGGCTCGGAACTAAAAACATTAATGATTTAACTGAAAGTAATGAAATAGTTGGAATTATAAGAGGTATGGCTATTGTTATAGAAGATATAGCAAAGATTGTAACTCCTAATTGGTTTTATTACTATACTCAAGTATATCCTCATGTTACTTTTTATGCCGAAATTGCTAATTCCGAAATAATTGGTGCTGTTCTTGGTGGTTTTACTACTTTCTATATTGACAATAACAAATCTATAGATAGATCTGCACATAGTTACATTACTGATTTGGGACTTGAACGCAAATGGATCCCCCTTTTCATGGTGGTCAATGGAAGGGTTCAACGCGTAGATTGGATTAAAGTAAAAGGTATTCATTCATTCGTTTGTTTAGTTGAACATGAAAGTATTCACAAAATCCTTCTTAACAATAATATTCATGATTTTTGGAATCCACAAGATGATATTGATCTCGATGGATTATTGAATGAATGGGAAATTGCTCATAATTTAGATCCAACAAATGCAGATACTACAGATACTTATCCAGGGTATTTATCTGGAGATGTTGAATGTATTTGCGACATTGAAACCTACGGACGACTCCTTAAAGCGAGAGATTATTGGATGTCAGATTGGGCAGATGAAGGATTACAATTTGGCACACCACCTCCAACCGATGAATTCCCTTGGATATATAGGACAACGGGAAAGAATAGACCAGCAGAAGGTTTAAAGTTATTGACAAGCATTCTTCCGTAAGGAGGGAGACAATGATGAGAGTAGCAACGATGTTAAGTGTCATCGTAATCATGACCTTAATCTTTCTTGAAGTGACAACTTCTCAAATTCACTTTCCTGCACCAGATGATAGGGAATGCACATTAATGGCAGAAATCCGAACCATTGGACTCCGTCGCGATAAAAGCCAATTTGAAAAAGTCCGGGCAGCCTTATGGGAACGTCATCCTGGCATCGTTATTACAGCGATAATGGCTTTGGGACGCTTAGGGGTAAAGGAAGCAGAAGAAGAACTTCGTGCTCTTCAAACCCTTATTCCTGAATACTCAAGTTTTATCCAATTGGCATTAGCACGCCTTAAGACAGAAAACGCTTTCCCAGATATATCTAATAATTGGCAATTTTGTCAGAAAATTGCTTATTTTTTGAAAATTCTTAATAAATCAGAAAATCAAATTAATCAAATTGCTTCAAAATATGCTGAAAATTTACAAAAATTACCAACTTCTTTAATTGGGACTCCTATAGAAGTTCAAGCATTAAGGCAAATTGCTGAGATGGCTACCGAAGCCTACGCTAAAGGTATCCATAATGCATTTGCATCTTTAAAACTTGACTTTTCCCTTGACCCTGTTGCCCAACTAAAGGTGAAATTGGGACAAATGTCCTCAAAGGAACGAATTAGATGGTTAGTAGATTTGTTGTCCCGCAAAAAAGTTCTCCGCTGGCAGGAGAATTATGAGATGCAAGCACTTGCAGATGAGGGGAAAGAGGCTGTTGAGGCTATAATTGCCAAATTAAAAGAGATGGCGATAAAGCGCCAAGATTATCCTGCCCATGCGGGCTTTGCTGCTTTGTTTCGGACACTCGTATCAATTGGTGACCATAAGGCAATTCCTGTTATTGAAACTTTTCTAAATGATAACAACGAGTGGGTTCGATACTATGCTCAGCAAGCACTTGGAGATTTAAAGCAAGGACGAAGAGTAGTTAGAGCCTTAGATTATTAGCCCATACTTTCAACATCAAATGCCTACATCAATGAAATAACCTCCATTTAGCGCAATGGACGGCGATAGGGCTTTCGCCACTGCAGAACAAATAAAACGCTCAGCCCCAATCTCAAAGGACTCAAAACAAAAAATCGCCAAAACTGGCGACAAAAATCTTAAAACTGACCACCTTTTCAGTATGACAGGGAAAAAAGTGGCTATCATTTTTGTTGAGAGACGAACAAGGTCGGTGAGATTGATAAGTGCTTTGGGGAGGGATGGAAGATGAGATGGAAAAGTATCTTTGCATTAGCGGCGATTGCTTTGATGGGATTAGTTGCTTTCTCATTGACACTAAAGAACAAGGTGAAAGCATCAACAAAGGAAGAGACCAACGGTGAAGAATTGCTTCTCCTTCAAACCCCAAGAAAAGTCGGCATTGGACAAATCGTTCGTTCTAAAGCCTTGTTGCTTCGACAAGATGGACGACCGATACAGGCTCAACCTGTTATTTTCTCCGCCAACGGAGGGAATTTCATTTCTGGCACATTCGCTTATACCAACAATTGGGGCGAGTTTACTTTGATTGGCAGGCTCCTCTAACTCCCGGAACATTCTCACTTCAGGCTCATTACTTTGGACCTGAAGGGCAAATAGTAGTTGGAGAAACTTCCATAGAGGTGTTGGAGACGCCGCCCTCCCATCAAATACTCATTGATTATGCCCCGGAGAGGATGTCAATAGAGGCAAGTGAAGATGAATTTGTTTCTTTTTCTATTCGCCTCCTTGACCAACGAGGTAACCCAATTGTTGGCGAGACGATAAACTTGCAAACTAACTTGGGACAGTTTCGGGTAGAGAAAGTTAAGCCTATTCCCGTTGAGGTAGAGAAATGGGTTGAGGTTGAGGAAAAGGAAACATCAGTCTTTGTTCCGCAAAAGGCAACTGTGATACAGGACAGGATTGTTGTCACTTATTCGCAAGAGGTCAATTTAGTCACTGACAATTATGGCACTGCACGGGTTGCACTCCTCCCTCCTGACCAACCAGGTGTGGCGACTATAGGTGTGGCGACTATAGAGGTTTCAACATCCCAACAAGAAATCACGCTGTTTTACGTCTTCGCTACTCTTGAAGGTTTACATCTGACATCAGACTCTTTCTGCGCTGTAGGTGACTATGGAGCACAGATTATCGCTCGCCTTTACGATGCTGCAGGGAAACCCGTATCTGGTCAGGTAGTTACCTTCCAAACAACTTTGGGGCAACTGAGTTCCTTACAAGCAACTACCGATGAAAAAGGTGAAGCCGTAGTAACTCTCTTCGGGACTGGGGTAGAAGGCACTGCTGTTGTCACAGCATCCGCTTTAGGTTACACTGACAAAATCTATGTGGATATTTTTCGCCAACTTGGCACATATAACCCATCGGGTCGGTAAGAAATGTTGGCTTCGGCAATGCTGATGAATTGCCTTCTCACATGAAAACTGGACTAGCCCGAATAATTCGTGCTGAAGGAGGAGAATATCTCAATGAAGGCAATCATTGGCATGTCAGTTCTTGACAGTAGGATAATCTTTTGGGCTATTGCTCTGACGATTTATGGCTTAACACCTCAAGCATTTGCTCAGCGTCGCCCTCTTAGCCCACCCAAATTGAGCATCAAAACAGGGCAAGTGGGTGAGATTGGTCGCATAGACTTTGACCCCAAAACAGGCAATTACATCTTCACTTGGAAAGGGCTTGATGGTAAGACAAAAAGAGCCGTATATGTCCCACCTTGGAAAGCCACCTTAACCGTCATAGCAAAGGTCAAATTTCAACCAACTGATAATTTCGTCTATACTTACACCCTTATCAATTCCCCTAAAAGCCAACAATCTATCATTGGATTTTGGCTTGCCATGTCTGAAAGCCCTAAGTATGTGCGGGTTCCAAAGGGATGGAAATTTTTTGGGATCAACTTAACTGTTTTTGGGAAATTTGCCGATTTTTCAGGTGTTGAAAAGCCGATAAAACCAGGACAGTCTATTGCTTTTGAACTTGCTTCTTCATACCCTCCAGGGGTCGTGACTTGCTATGCCGACACTGATGCCCCCATCATGAGAGTGCCGGAAGAAATGCCTGGCGAGTTGGAAGAGAGGTTAGTTCCAGGTTCTGAAAAGCGCCTGGGTGGAAAAACTGTTGGGCCTTATAGAGATTTGACTTCCACCAAATTGTTGTCCGATTGGCAAGTTGCTATCCAAGAGGGTTGGGTGAAAGAGAAAAAGTTCGCCCATAGGGTTCAATCTATTCTCAGGCAAATAATCTTGTGGGAACGCCAAAAGCGAACTAAGGAAATTAAAGGAGCAGTTAGCAAATTAATGAATCTTGCTCAAGAGAACCTCAAACATATGGAGCCAGAGGCTCAAGCATTGCTTCTCATTTCCCTACCCTATGCCGCTAAGTGATTTAAGGCTAATTTTGGCAGGTTAACATTACCTCCTGAGAAGAGGAAGTTCTCTTTAATACAGCAATGCCTACATCAACAAACTGCCCACCGACTGTCTGTCGGCAATGGACGGC
>JANXCD010000128.1 GCA_025060305.1 Armatimonadota bacterium
TGCATTTTTCTGTTGCGCAACATTTCTGCCCAAATGCCGCCGTAAATGCATCGTCCCAAGTGTTCAATGAATTGACCGTAAATGAAAGGGTTGATTTCGTTCAATCGTTTTTGCGGGTTGATTTTGATCGTTGCTTTTAGCCTTTCGTCAGGTTGAGGTCTACTTTCCAATTGGAAGCGGTCAAATTGCGCTGTCAAGGGTCGTCCGTTGCCCCAAGTTTTGACAATAAGCCCAATTTCCTTTGGTTCAAACCAGATGAAGGATTTGCCTGCCTCTTGCCAAGGCATCCGTTCGTTATGTCTCCAAAAAAAGTGAAGCCACCAATCACGCTTTTCCACTCGCAAGTTGACCGTTTTGCTTTCCAACGGCACTTGAAGCAACTTTGCTTCGCCCGTTCGTTCCAGCCAAATTTCTGGTCGTTGCATTTTCCAAGTTGTTGCACTGTAAAAAATGCCCCAAAGCCACAAGTAACGCTCTGAAACGGCAATTGCCATGCCGACATGGAAATCACTGTCAGGTGCATAATCAGGGATATGGACTGTAGTTTCAGCAGCCCAATCTCCTTCAGGCAAATCGGTTAGCAACATTGGTGCATCAAAAGTTCCACTCCAGTGGTTAAAACCTTTTTCTCGTTCTGGAATAGAAATGACGAGCCAACCGTCACGCAACTCATGACTTCCACCAGCGGGCGCAACCCAACGCCAACGCTCGCTCAGTTTCGCTCCTTCAAACTCTTCCGTCCACGCAACCATCGCTATCATCCCTCCTAACAAAATTTTCCATAGCATTGATGTGTCCTCCTTTCAAGGCATCCTTCAAAGGCAAAATTGCGAATAATTTTGTTGTCAATGTCCCTAATTTCTACATGCATGCTTCCTGTTGCTGATGTGAAATAGTTTAGCACCAATCCTAATGAATTAGGTGCTCATAAGTTGGTCATCAAAGAACTGGCTAAAATTATGTCAAGGTTACCAATTACCAAAAATTTGTAGCAAGAGGCGTCATGAATTATTCATTGCCTATCTGCCGACCTGCCGATTTGCCCGTTTGCCGATTTGCCCACCTGCTAACTTGCCTGATTCTTTCGGCTTGACAGAGCCTCAACTTCCGATTGAAATAACAAGCCCGATGACTTGCCGAAACCCCGTTCAGAAACCAGTCCGACCTTCCAAAAGAAACTTTTGATTAAAGAGCGTTTAACAAATTTAGACCTTTGAAAAGCCAATCTTTATTAGCCTGACTTCTCTTACTGACGGTAGGAATCCATGTTTGATGCAAAGTTCGCTAAAGGTTCTTATGCTCTTAAGGTGCGAATCTGTCAAATCATAGTGAATGCATTCAGTTAAGTAATGGCGCACAAGTTTTTGGTCAAGGCTTCGCTTTTGAGCCTCTTCGTCAATAATGGTTTCAAGGTTTCTTAAACCTTCAACTTTTGCTTTGATAAGCCAATTTGCTATTTCCGTTTCAAAGGCTTTATTGCCGATTACCCAGACAGCAAAAACGAAAGGCAATCCTGTCAAGTTCTTCCATTCCTGCCCTAAATCAATCACTTGCCAAAAAGGACTTACTTGAGCCAGCAGTGCAGCATCGCCTATCAACAGTGCAGCATCTGCCCTTTCAAGCATTGCTTCAAGTTTTGGTTCAGCCGGAAACAAAAGTGGTGCAATCCCAAAACGCTCTGCCATAAGGATTTTGAGAAGCAAAAGAGAACTGCGAGAGCCTTTATCAACAGCAATCGTTTCTATTTGGAAAAGGGGAACTTTGCTAATCAATAAAACACTTCTGACCGCTCCATCTGAAGATAAAGCCACATCTGCTACAATCCCTTCACCAACACCTCGCAAGTATTCGGCAAGGGGAATCAAGCCAGCGTCAATTTTGCCTTCTTCAAGCCAAGAAGAAAGTTGTGCTGGAGTGCCAAAGACGAGCGTGCCACGAAATCCGATTTTGTGCAAAGCCCAAGTCAAAGGCACTGCATTTAGATACGGCACAGAGCCAATAACCATTTCTAATCGCCTCCGAAAAAATGATAGCGGTGTTGGAGCAAAGTAGGGGCTTTGGCAAAACTTGGATGGCGCAACTACCTGACCTGAAAATGGGTGCAAAGTTCGTTTCGGAGGAGAGGCTACCAATAAGCCCAAAAATTTACATGCCATGTAGCGCGCCATGTAGGGACAGGCGAAGCCTGTCCGAAAAAATCAGCAAGCCAGTAGGCTTGCCCTACGAGTTGACAAAAAACATTTAGAGGACAAGTTTACTGCCCTGCTAAGGTTTTGCTGCCAAGCCAAATTAGCGCAAGTTGCAAAATGCAAATTGTGAAATAAGATTTAATGCGCAAGTCTGATAGCAACTCACTCGGCTTTTCATCATCGGACATAAGCAGCAGTTACGCCACCATCAACGGTAATAGTGCAGCCCGTTGTCTTGCTTGACCTTTCGGAGACAAGCCATAAAACAGCCTCTGCTACATCCTTAGGGTAGACATTCACTTTGAGCACAGTCCGCTGGCGATAGAACTCTTCAAGTTGTTCGGGGGCTATGCCATGTTCTTTTGCCCTTTGCTGACGCCATTCTGAAGACCAGAGTTTACTGCTTTCAAGAACTGCATCAGGAGCAACACAGTTGACACGGATACCATATGAACCGCCTTCTTCGGCGAGTGACCTTGCCAGATGGGCTTCTGCTGCTTTTGCGGCGTTGTAAACTGTTGCGCCTTTGCTAGCTACTATTGCATTCTTGCTGGTGATGAAAACGATAGCCCCTCCAATGCCTTGCTCTTTCATGACTTTGAAAGCCTCTCTTGATGGAAGGAAATAGCCGAGTGCGAGTATGTCCATAAGTTTACGCCAATCGGCGACTGTCGTTTGATCAATTGGTTTAGCGAGTGCAATACCGACGCTGCAAACGAGTATATCAAGTCCACCATAGGTAAGGATTGTCTTTTTGAACAAATCTTGAACACTTGCTTCGTCTGACACATCAACTCCGACACCTATTGCTCGTCCTTCACCATGCTTAGCGACAATTTTGTCAGCGACTTCCTTTGCACCTTTTTCATCAAGGTCGGCGATAACCACATGAGCACCTTCTTCTGCCAATCGCTCAGCGATTGCACCTCCAATTCCACCAGCACCACCAGTTACAATGGCGACACGGCGGGCAAGTTCTCGCTCAGGTGGTGCAAGTTTGAGTTTGTAAAGTTCCAAAGGCCAGTATTCAACGGCAAAGGCTTCAGAGTCAGAAAGAGATGTGTAAGTGTCAAGAGAATAAGCACCTTTCATAACTTCAATTGCCCTATGGAAAATCTCTGCGGACATACGAGCAGTAAATTTGTCTTTACCAGTTGCAACCAGACCTAAAGCAGGTAAAAGCGAGATACGCTGATAAGGGTCCATCATCGGCTCACTTGTTCCAGTCCTTTCAGCGTTCTCACGGTAATATTGCTCGTAGCGCTTCGCATACTCATTGCTTCTCTCTCGGATTTGTTTTTTGACATCTGTCAAGTCAAAACCGTTTGGTGAAAAGTCAATCCACAAAGGATAATGTTTCGTGTGGACGAGGTGGTCTGGACAAGCAGAGCCTACCATGCTGACTTTTGGGGCATCGTGAGAACTGACAAACTCAAGGGTTCGGTCACTATCATCGTAGTGCAAAATCACTCGCCTGCGCTTGCTCACTGCTCCACGCAAAACAGGCAAAAGTTCAGTCATAATTTGCTCACGCTTATTTTTGTCAATAGGTTGAACTTTCAATCCGCCAAAAATTTTTTTGCCCTTGAGAGTTTCATCAACTGCTTCTTGAGCCTTATTGACGAAGTGCAAAGTAGCGTGATAGGTCTCTTTGTGTTCCTCGCCCCAGACGACAAGTCCATGCTTTTGCAAGATTGCTGCTTCGGCTTTAGGGTTCTCACGAAGTAATTGAGCAACCATTTTTGCGAGAGGGAAGCCAGGTCGGACATAGGAAACCCAAATGATGCGGTTTCCAAAAACTCGTTTCGCTAAATCTTGACCGTTGGCAGCGTTCCCGAAAGCCAAAATTGAATCTGGATGAGTGTGGTCAACATGCGGGTAAGGGATGAAAGCGTGCATAAGAGTTTCAACAGATTGGCGAGGACCTCCTGGTTTGAAAACACAATAGGAAAGGAATTCAACCATCTCTTCATCAGATAAAGTTGCTTTGTCTTCAAGGGTCAAAATCTCATCAAGTTTCAAGCCTGCAAAATCTTTGGTAGTGCAAGTCGCAAGGTCGGAACCACTTCCTTTAACCCAAAGGACTTTGACCTCTCTCCCAAGGTGGTCTCGCTCAATAGTTTTAGTGCTGGTGTTACCTCCACGCCAATTGATAATTGCTGGTTCTGCCCCTAAAAGGTTAGAACGATAGACAAGCAACTCAAGGTCTGATTTGAATTGAGAAGCCTTTTCGTCGTCCCAAAGTGAAGGCAAAGGTGGCATCCTTTTCACCTCCATCGCAAATTTGTGCCAAACAAATTTTTCCATTCAAATTGTGATGCAGAAAGAAGAAGTCGCAATAGTGCCCAGTTAGCACAACCCAAATTGCTACATTATTTTGAAAAACATAAAATTACTTCCGAAAGCAGCCTAATATCCCATTAAGGGTTCATATAGTCACTAATGATGAAAGTTCCCTTCACAAGTTTGTGATAGTTTGTAAGAGAGGTCATGACTTAAATGGTGGTCAAGGGTATCGTTAAATTTTTTGTATGGGAAAGACGCAATGAAAAAGGTAGGCTCTCTTTACTTTAAAGTTTGTTGGTGCTTTGCATCCATGCCACTGGCTTTAGCCAGTGGTTGATGACGAACTCATAAGCGCCGAATTTATTCGGCAAAGAAATTCCACCGTCTTAAGATGGCGCTTAAAAATTCGTCAGCGACTATAGGCTAAAGCCCATAGCATGATTGGGGAAAATGGTCACCAACAACATTTGCAATAAAGAGCGAAGTTAGGTAAGATGGAGACCGATAAAAGAGAAGGGAAACAAAAGGCATGAAGGGGAAGGAAAGGGAGAAGAAAGCAAGGAGAATGGGAGATTAGTTAAGAGCGTTGGTAGTGTTTTGAGGTTGTGTCTTGGAAAGAGGTTTCAATGGGTCTATGAAATGGAAAGGCGATGATTTTGCACTTCACTTGGCTTGTCGTTGCCACTTAGCGATAATTTGCTTTGCCCACTCCCAATCGTCATCACTCAAAGGTGGCTCTGGCTGTCGGTCATAAGCCAACCTGTAATCATATCCCGCTCGGTCATAAACCGCATCCAAAACCTTCTGCAAATCCAACATAACATCTTCATCGCCACGCTTCAGCGGTATCGGAATCGTCGGCAAAGGTTGCTTTATCGTCCATGCGTAAACTTCCGCTATGGGTCTTTTGTATGAGCGACTGATGATGGCGTAGTAGTGTCCCGATGGCAAAGGTTTGCCCATTGGCAACCTTTCCCCTTCCCTCAGCAAATCCAACTCCACCAAGTGAACATC
>JANXCD010000129.1 GCA_025060305.1 Armatimonadota bacterium
TCCACTGGCATGGGCTTCATAAAGCAAAGCCTTGTTGGCGCCAGGACCATGTAACTCCGTCACCGCTTGAATTGCTTGGCGAATTTCGTTGTCGTTGATATTCTGGTTGAGTAGTAAGCAGTAGTGATACAAGTCACGGTAAATGGTCTCGCTGAAACTTTGTGTTTGCCTTCGCAAGTTCAAAAACAAACTTCCAAACTGGTTGATTTTGCGGATTAAGACTTGTGCAAGATTATCAACTCGTTGAACATAAGATGGAACTATGCTCTGATTGTAAACAGCAACGGTAACAGCAGTCCCAGCACCGTTGGTTGGTTGACCTGGTTGGTAACTTGCAATATAGTGTTGAACGAAACGCCTTAAAAACTCTTCAGTGCTTATGCTTGGGTTTTGATACAACTCCCAAAGGAAACGGTCGTAAGGGTAGCCATCGTTGGGTTCGGAAAGTTGCGAAGCAATCAAATATCGGCAAGCGTCACGCAACTGATAGGCGATGTCAAGGATGCTCATTTCGCTGGCATCAAGCCCGATGATGTCAAAGGGACGACCAAGAACCTGAACGGCAGAAGCGAAGGCTTGTTTCGTCTCATCTTCGCTAAGGTAGTCGCCGAAAGTGTCAGCAAACATCATTCCCCTTGAAGGCAAAAGAGAAAAGGATCGGAAAGGTCTTACTCCCGCTCCGTGATCTGACAAGATGACAAAATATCGGTCAGCAGGAAAATTTTGGATGCCCCAAATTAAAAAGTCACGCAGAACATTTGGGTCACCCATGTTTCTCTTGCCCAAGTCGGCAATAAGATGACTTCGGATTGTGTGGTTTGGACGAGTTGAAAAGTCAGGTGGAAAATTTTCTTGAGAATCACGAATGACATAGTATCTTCGGGTTGTAGTCCAATTGTCGTTGCTGGTATCGTAACGAGGTGAACGGTCAAGTTGGGAGACAATGTTTATGGTTGGTCCGCTACCTATCCTTTCCATCTCGTTGAAGTCTTTTATGAGTGCCTCTTCAAGGTCGTTGTCGCCTGCTTGATAGACGAGAACTGTCCAAGCCTTTCTCGGCTGGGGCAAAGTTACTTGCCCAAAAACAAACTCTGTCAAAGCAAAAATCAATGCCGAAGCCACGAAAATAACAGAACGCATCGGTCATCACCCTTCTGCTTGTGAATTGCTGTTGCCCATTTACCCTCTTTTCGCTCAGTGGCAACATCTGTTTGCCCATGATAACGCATTTACTTTTGATGGTCTATGTAAAGCGTCAACATAATTAGACGCCAACAAAAATTAAGCCACAAAGTTGAAAGGAGAGTGAAGAGATGGTCTGGATTTTGACGGCATTGACGATTTTGGCTGATTTGCCTCTTTTGACGCCCGATGAGCCGATAGTAAGCAAAGTCAACGCAGGTGAAATTTTGATGTTTAGGTTGAATGTTCCTTCAGGTCAGCGAACTATGGTCACGCTTTTGCCTTTGGACGGAGATGTGGATTTGTTCATTTCTTTGCCAGCCGAAATACCAATAAGCAAAACTCCTTTCAAATCTATCAACCCAGCCCTTCATATTGAGCAAGTCGCATTGCCGAAGCAAATGAAACAAGCAGAAGCGATTGTTTCTGTCTTCGGAGCAACTGAAAGCAAATTCGTTCTCACTGTCAACTTTACGAGCCGAAGCGTTACCCTTGAGCCGAAAAGAGAGTATTTGATGGAAATCCAATGGCAAGAAATTGCCTTTTCCGAAGAATTTTTTCTCGGTGCTTTGACTGTCGCAAACAAGACAGCAACTTGGTATGAGTTGAACATTAAGTGCATTGGGTTTGAAGAGGGCAAAACAAATTTGCCATCATCTTTTGTGCTTGGTCCGAAGGGAAAGCGCTATTTAGGTTGGGTTGCATTGACACCTAAATCTCGCATAGTTGTGACATTTCAAAGAACTCCAAAGGCTGATGCCTTTCTCGTTGCTGATTGCGTCAGTAGGCTTGCTGCTGGAGTTGCCATTTCGCCCGAAATTGACATCGCCATTGAAGACTTGATGCCTAACTTGCGACCTTTGCTTTCCGTCGCCCAAGCCCTGAGGGAAGGCGATTGGAAACGAGCGGGCAGTTTGCTCATTGCTACTTTGAGGTCAAATCCACAAACTTTGACGGCGCTTCACGCTTTCCTTCAGCGGACAGGAATTCGCCTGCCCAAAGATATTTTGGGCAACAAAATTGCTTCAGGTTTTGGAGCAATTTCGGCGGTAATTTCGGCGATGGCTGCAATTAACTTGCCCAAGCGAGAGCAAGTGACGATTTTTGTTTCTGCGAATTGAAAATGACAGTTTGCCTGTTTGAGTGTGGTCGGCAAAAGTTTTGGTTGGCTGAATTTACTGATTTTGTCCTGACGGTTGCTGCGTGCTTTTTCCGCTTTCGGATTCCGTCTCACTTGGCAAACTTTCTGAAGGGACAGGAGGTGGTGGAACATCGGGCATGATTGGTTCAACAGGAACAATTTCCACTGGTTCGTGGTTAAGTGGTATGCCTTCAATGGTCTGGCTTTCTAAATGCTCCTCTTCATGATGTTTGACTTCTTCTGTCGCTTTTTTCCGATTTTTGCGAGCAGCAACTTTTACCGTTCCCTTAATTGAACCTGCACCTTGCTCCCAAAGTGAAGGGAAGAAAGTTGTCCCAAGAAGTTCAGAAAGTATCTTGGGCGCTTCCTCCCTGTCTGGGATGACAATGCTGCCAAGGAAGGAACTCCTTGCCCCAGTTCCAGGCATGGAAGCCGCTTTTATGTTGTCAAGTTTGATTTGCCTTGCAAAGTTGGCAAGGCTCAAAAGCGTCCGCAAGTCCATGTCGGTAGCCGTATACTTGTGGGCAATGGAAACAATTCTGGGCAACTTGGTGACCATGTTTGGTTGAAGTAACTTTTGAGCCAAGGCTTTCAAAAACTGCTGTTGCCTTTCAATCCGACCGAGATCGCCACGAGGGTCTATATGCTCAATCTTGACCTTGCATTTGGGGCAATAACGCCTGTAACCTTTACCACGATAGCGGACAAAGCCAAGTGCTTGTTCGCCATTCAAATGTTGAAAGCCTCTTTGAAGATGAATATGCAATTTGCCCCAGTTGTCGTCATAATGCATGTCATATTCAACGAATATGTCTATGCCTCCAACAAGGTCAACAAGTTTGACGAAGGCTTCATAAGTCACTTGCACATAGTGGTGAATTTGGATGCCAAATTGCTCTTCTATGACTTGCTTGAGCAAGTCTGGTCCACCAATGGCGTGAGCGGAGTTAATCTTGTGAAGTCTACCATTGAACCTAACAATAGTGTCACGAGGTATTGACAAAACCGAAACATCTCCAATTCTGCTAATACTGACAACCATGATGGTGTCTGAGCGGGCAGGTTTGGGCAAGGGTCTTGCCTTATTGTCATAGTTGTAATCGGCGCCTACGATTAAGATGTTCAGTCTATCACGACCTACGAAGGCGTAATCGGGCGGAATGAACCAATTCACAACTCTTTCTGCCAATCTGGTTGGGATTGGCTTTTGACCATGTTTTGCCAAGTAAAGCGAAACTCCTGCTAATGCCGAGAGTAGAGGGACTAAAATGACGGCAGAGACGATTAGGAAACGGCGCAATTTTCTCCTCCTGATTTCTTGTTGGCGGGCGAGCAAAATGTTTTTCGGTGACATGATTTATGCGCCTCCTAAATCTTGCCTCAGGAAAATTTCACAACCCAAAGCGGCTAAAGATTTCGTCAACATGTCTGATGAAGTAGCCATAATCAAAAAGTTCGTCCAGTTCAGGTTGGCTTAGAGTTTTACGAACTTCTAAGTGGCTTTCAAGAACTGAACGGAAAGGGCGTTCTTGTTGAATTGCTTCAAAGGCACACTGTTGCACCAGTTTGTAAGCCTCATCACGAGACCAACCTTTTTTGACCAAAGCCAGCATCACTCGTTGTGAGAAGACAACACCTTGTGTTTTCTCTAAGTTTCTGCGCATGTTTTCTGGCTTGACAACGAGACCTCGGATAATCGCTGCAAACTGGCGAAGGATGTAGTCGGTCAGGATTGAGGCTTCAGGAAGAATAACTCTCTCAACCGATGAATTAGTCAAATCACGCTCATGCCAAGTTGGAACATTTTCAAGGGCTGGAATGACCATGCTGCGAATTAGACGAGCGAGCCCGCAAATTCTTTCACTTCTGATAGGGTTGCGTTTGTGAGGCATCGCCGATGAGCCTCGCTGTCCTGCTCTAAAAGGTTCTTCTACTTCGGCAATCTCTGTCCTTTGCAAATTGCGAATTTCCGTAGCGAACTTTTCAACAGAAGCGGCAATCAATGCAAGCGTGCAAAGGTATTCAGCATGACGGTCACGCTGCAAAATTTGAGTGCTAACTTTTGGTCGGTTAAGCCCCAAATTTCGCAAAACGATTTCTTCAACCTTTGGGTCAACAGTTGCATAAGTTCCGACAGCACCGGAAATCTTTCCGGCGGCGACCCTTTCTTTAACTGTTTTCAACCTTTCCTTGTGACGCTCAAGTTCAGATAGCCAAACCAGAAGTTTCAACCCAAAAGTTATCGGTTCGGCATGGACTCCATGAGTTCGTCCCATCATGATTGTCTTCTTGTGTTCAACGGCTTTTTGACTAACAGCATTCATTGCTTCGTCCAAATCACACACCAAAATTTCACAAGACCTTTTAAGCAGCAAACCAAGTGCTGTGTCTTCAACATCGTAACTTGTGACTCCCATGTGAACATAGCGACCTTCTTCGCCCATGTTTTCTGTCATGGCTTTAACGAAAGCAAGCAAGTCGTGCTCAAATTCCCTTTCAAGTTCAAGGACTCTTTCAACAGTGAAAGAGGCTTTTTCCCTGATTTTACGAGCGGCGTCTTTAGGGATAAATCCCAGTTCAGCCCAAGCATCGCAAATTGCCAATTCAACTTCCATCCAAGCCCTAAACTTGCTTTCCAAACTCCAAAGTTCTCTCATTTCGGGATAACTGTATCGTTCCCAGATGGCAGAACCCATCGCTCACCACCTTTAACTTCGCTTCAAATTTCAAAGCCACACAAATGATGCCACAACAAAAAGTTTCATGCTTTGGTTAATGCACGCCACTGTTGTTTTGCAAAGGATGGGAAAGTCTTTAGCAAAACCTTCGGGAAGGATAAACACTAACACTTTTCAATCCGAAGTTTTTGATTTCTTTTGTTGGCGTCAGTCTGGCATTACAAGAGCCAACTCCAAAATTTGCAAGTCAGGTTCTGCTTCAACTTCAATCTCCGCCGAACCGCATTGAGGGCAAAGGGGATGGTGGTCGTGAGGGACGAAAGTAAAGCCACAAGGCTGACACCTTGCCTTCGGTGGCGCTTCTTCAATTTCCAGTTGAGCCAATTCACTTTTTGTCCCTTGCGAAAAAAGGACAAATAGTTCTCGGAAAGCATCAGGGTCAACCCAATGGACACCGCCGAG
>JANXCD010000012.1 GCA_025060305.1 Armatimonadota bacterium
CGGAAACGAAGGTTATCGTCAAACCTTGCTGCCTGATTGTCCGAGCCACTTGCAACGCTGCCGCCAAATGAATTGCATCTAATGCTCTTAACAGATGTCGGAAGCAAAGCGTTCCTGCCTCTTCAAGCATCTGCCTCGTTATCGGAACGAGAACATATTCGGTGCGACAGTGAGCGAGAAATTGAGCGAGGAATAAATCTCGTTCCAATTCCGTTATCAGCCCTTGTCTGTGCCGCCTCGCAACAGCACTTGCAACTTCCGTAATGCAGAGTTCACAAATCACAATCAACCGCTAGGGTTTCGGTTGACATCTGTTTCTAACCCAATTTGAACCAGTCTCAAAAACATAGCGCTTGATAAGGCTGCTGGTCTCAAAGAAGTCAATTTCCATCCCCTTTGCCTCCTTAGCGCTCTCCTCTGTCTTCCAGAATGATTTCGCTTAACGGTTTACCTTGAGAAGCCTTTTCAGCAATGCGACGGAACTCCTCCTCAGGTAGCGGTTGATATTGCCGTTTCTCCTCTTCCGTGAACTCTTCAAGCAAGCCTGCTTGTCTCAAAATAGCCTTGACGAATTCTCTCTGGTCTTCAACTTCAGTTGGCGGCGAGACAGTCGGCGGACATCGCTTTGAAAGTTCGCTAACGATGAACTCCTCAAGACTTTGACCAGACTCTTTTGCCAACTGCTCCCAACGAGATTGCAACTCATCAGGCACTTCAATCACAATCTTTCCCATCGCAATTTCACCTGCCTTGAAAGGGCAAAAACTTTTAGTCCTTTGCTAACTCTTTCGCCCTTTGATGGGCTGCTGACACCGCTTCCATGATAGCCCCACGAAAAGCATTTCGTTCCAAAACCGAAAGGGCAGCGATTGTAGTCCCGCCAGGTGATGTCACCATGTCCTTGAGTTCCGCAGGATGTTTGCCCGTTTCAAGCAACATTTTCGCTGCACCAAGCAAAGTTTGTGCTGCCAACTTCAGAGCGATGTTGCGTGGCAAACCCAAGTTAACACCTGCATCGGCAAGGGCTTCTGCGAAAACGAAAACATACGCAGGTCCGCTGCCAGAAAGCGCAGTCACAGCATCAATCAACTTCTCAGGCACATCAACCGTCAAACCTACAGAGTTGAAAATTTCGTGAGCGATTTGACGGTGTTGCTCGGTTGCGTTTTTGCCCAAAGCGATTGCACTCACTCCAGCCAAAACTTGTGCAGGAGTGTTGGGCATGACACGGACGACAGGTGTCCCTTCGGGCAGAGCAGATTCAATGCGAAATATCGGGACGCCAGCAGCGATTGAAATGACGCAATGCCTTTTTGGGTCAACGACAGGTTCAATATCGGCGAGAACTTCGTCCATGACCTGTGGCTTAACGCAAAGCAACACAACATCGCTTTGCCGAACTGCAAACTTATTGTCGGCAGTAGTTTGGATGCCCAAAGGTCGCAACTGGCTCAAACGATGTTCGTCAACATCGGAAGCAACAATTTGCTCAGGTTTGACTTTCCCACTTTGGACAAGCCCAAGAGCAAGAGCACTTCCCATTGCACCAGAACCGATGATAGCCAAACTTTTGCCAGTTAGAACATTTAGCAACCCCATAGTCATCGCCTCTCAACTCATAAGTTGCAAATTCAAAGCGCCAAACACATCATGCCATTGATTTCAGCCTTTGTTTACCTAATTTGAAGAAATGAGACAGGTTGAGCCTTATCAATTGACCGCTCTTTGATTGTGCTATGCTTTTGTTTGCAGGTTAAGGTCGTTCAAGGAGGAGATAGCAAATGCATGAAAGAGAAAGAACGCCTATTTGGGTGCCTGAAATTCAAGGTCAGCCGGTGCTGCCAAAAGAACTGAGGCAACAAAAACTTGAGATAGTGCTGACCCGTTTTGATTGGTTGAAAGAAATCGCAAATCGTGTTCTTGATGGCACTCCAATTGTTGGGAGATTAAAGGACAAAGTCTTCAGATGGGCTCGCAAAAGTTCCCTTTGGTATATGACCTTCGGACTTGCTTGCTGCGCCATTGAAATGATGGCAACAGCAGGACCTCGTTACGACTTTGACCGCTTCGGAATGATTCCGAGAGCAACTCCAAGGCAAGCAGACTTGATGATTGTTGCAGGCACTGTCACTTATAAAATGGCTCCTCGGGTCCGGATACTTTACGAGCAAATGGCTGAACCAAAGTATGTTATCGCAATGGGAGTTTGCGCTACTAATGGCGGACCCTTTTACGATGCCTATTCTGTGCTCAATGGAGTTGACAAAGTTGTCCCAGTTGATGTCTATGTCCCTGGTTGCCCGCCTACTCCAGAGCAGTTGCTTTGGGGAGTTAAGTTGTTGCAGGAGAAGATAGAAAGAGGCGAGTTAGTCAGACCAGAAGAATTGATGAAAGAAGCAATGAACGAAATGATTGGGAGTGAAAAGCGATGAAGGTAACTCCAACTAAACCTATCATTCCCATCCTGCCATCTTATTGGCAGGACATACTTGACTCCATCGTCACCGTCGCTAAAGGCATGTGGGTAACTTTGAGAAACTTTGGTAGGGTAGTTATCAAAAGGCAAGCGACAACGATAACGAAGAAGTGGGGCTCAAGAGAAATCGCTCTTAGATACAGAGGCACTATTGGCTTGACCATTGATAAGCGAACAGGCAAAGAAAATTGCATTGGATGTTTGGCTTGTGAACGAATTTGCCCTGACCACTGCATCCACATTGAAACCATTGACGATAAACCAGGTCACAAAGGCAAATACCCAGTCGTTTTCATCATTGATAACAACCTTTGTAGCCTATGTGGACTTTGCGTTGAGGCTTGTCCCGTGCCAGCACTCATCCATACTGAAATTTGGCAAGTGGGCGGCTATTCGCATCGTGATTTGGTTTTTGACAAGCAAAGGCTTTTGGAAATTGGCGAATGGCAGCAGGAGAGATGGATACGAGTGGGCATCGGAAATATAGACCAAGTGACAGGCAAAAAGTCAATGCAAATGACCGATGAGGAATGGCAAGCCGAAGAGGAAAAGAAAAAAGCAGCAGCGGCAGCCAGAGCGCAAAGGGCTGCAACAGCGAGACAACAGCAAACTGCACAACCTGAGAAGACTAAACATTTCAGTGGCTCAAAAGCCATGTCGCAGGAAACTGTTGAAGGATAATCAACTCCGAAAAATTTTGCTCAAGACTTTTTGACACCAAAGCCTTCAATTCAATTTTTTTTGCAAGAGTTCAGCATTAAAGGTGCGGACGAAATCCGCACAAACCGATGATTTTTTGCAAACATTTTTGGGGCAGACTACTGTCTGTCTTTGCGAAAAAATTTCCATTGCGTAAGTTTTATCGGTTTTGAAACTGACGATTATTTTTCGCCAAATTTTTCTTGGAGGCGAAGAGTATGAAGATAGGAATTGTTGGAAGTGGGTTTGTCGGTAGCACTACTTGCTATGCCATGGTGACTCAAGGAATTGGCAGCGAGTTCGTTCTCATTGATATAGACTTCAAGTTGGCAGAGGCTCACGCTCAAGACATTTTGCATTCAACCCCTTTCACGCACTCGGCAAAAATTCGCTCTGGCAATTACGAAGATTTGGTCGGTGCCGCTGTCGTAGTCGTTGCTGCTGGAGTGGCTCAAAAGCCTGGGGAGACAAGGCTGCAACTTCTTGAGCGGAATGCTCAAGTTTTTGAAGATGTCATCCCCAAAGTCTGCCGAAATGCCGAAGATGCAATTTTACTGATAGCAACGAACCCAGTTGACATCATGACCCAAGTTGCCACCAAAATCTCAGGTTTACCTCCTGAACGGGTTATTGGTTCAGGCACAATTTTGGACACAGCCCGTTTCAGGGCGCTTCTTGGCGAGTATTTGGGAATTTCGCCCCAGTCCGTCCACGCCTATGTCTTAGGTGAGCACGGTGATTCAGAAGTTTTGGTTTGGTCTGAAGCGAGGGTAGGAGGTGTTAGCATTTTTGACTTTGCAGAGCAGATAAGAAGACCCATAGACGAAAAAGTGAAGCGACAAATTGATGAAGGTGTGCGCTTTGCAGCCTACAAAATCATTGAAGGCAAAGGTGCAACATACTTTGGCATCGGAGCAGGATTGGCGAGATTAGCGAGGGCAATATTGACCGATGAGAGAGCGATGCTTACAGTTTCGGTTTTGAACGAGGAAGTTGACAGCGTCCCGAAAGTTGCTTTGTCGTTGCCGAGAATTGTAGGAAGGCAGGGCGTTATTGCAACATTACCAGTTAAACTTGACGACGAGGAGAGAAAGGCTTTGAAAAGAAGTGCTGAAATACTCAAGCAATGTGCAACTGAAATAGGCTATTGATGGACTTACAGTGAAAAGATACTTTTTCTGAGCCGAACAATGCAAGGTTAAAAGCAGAAGCGGACAGAAAATTTGGAGGCAAAAAATAATGGAAAAAGTTGCGATCGGAGTTGCGGTTTTGCTTTTGTTATTTTTCACACAAGTAACCCCAGATAAAGTTGAGCGTGAACTTGAAAAGGTTTTGAACCAATCCTTGCCAGCAAAAAGGGTTGATGTTGAACTTAAAGGTTCTCCTGGCTTTCCGACTTTAGAAGGCAAATTCAAAAAGTTGACAGTTCAAATTGAAGGCTTGTCTTTCGTTGGTGGTCAATTGCTTGAAATTTTGCCCATCAAATTCACAGACAAACCAGAAAAGGAAGGAAAAGTCAAAGAAGTTGAGTTGATTTTGCAAGATACCCTTTACGAAGGCTTGTTGATTTCTGAACTTAAGGCTTACGCTCAAACAGTTAGGTTTGACCTCAAAGGCTCGTTGAGGGAAAGAAGGCTTGTGCTTGTTTCGGCTGCATCTGGAAATCTTTCAGGTTTCATTCCTGCCAATTCCTTAGGAAAGTATCTCTCGGAATATGCTGAAAAGTATGGATTTGAAGGAACGAAGTTTCAGTTGAAGCATAAATTTGTTGAAATTGAAGGACATTGGAAATTGACCTTTGGGGGCATCAATATAGCAAAAATCCCTTTCAGCGCTGTTGCTGAGTTGTTTCCTGTCAACAATGAGATTCATTGGAAACTTCATGAAGCGAGGATCGGAGATGTGCTTCCTGTGCCAACAAGATTGTTTCAAGATTACCTTCAAAGTCTCAACCCGCTCATTCGCTTTGACCTTTCGCCCCTTCAAGTTCGCTTGACAAATCTCAATGTTTCCAAAAAAGGCGTTTCCATGTCCGCTGAATTTTCTCTTTCATCCCAAAGCGCTTTTGTTCAATCGCCATAGCAGTCATCACTAAAACCTTAAGGAAAAATCAAACCAGCCAAAATCGGTGTTAATCAGTTTGTAAACAGCAGGAGGGGATAAATTTGCAAAAGTTAGGCGTTTGCGTTATGGGTTTGGGCTGGATGGGACGAGTCCATTGTGAAGCGTTAGCAAAGATGAGCGATAAAGTGGCTTTATTTGTGGCGAGCCGAGATTTAACAAAGGCAAAAGAGTTCTCTGAAAAATTCAATGCAGAAGACAGTTTTGGCGACTATGAAAAGCCCTTTGCAGATGAACGAATCCATGTCATTGACATTTGTTTGCCTCACAACTTGCACTTTCCCATCGCAATCAAGGCTTTTGAATCTGGTAAGCATGTTCTGACTGAGAAACCAATGGCGCTCAACTTGGATGAAGCCAAGAAGATGTTTAAGGCAGCAAGAAAGAGAAGAAAACTGCTGGCAATAGCCGAAAACATGAGAACTTACGAACACTGTGTTCGTGCCCGCCAATTGATTTCAGAAGGAGCAATAGGTGAACCCTTTTTCGTGCAAATCAATCACTTCGCTTTCTATGTCCCCAGAGGCTGGCGACAGCAAAACAGTTATACTGGAGGAGGCTCACTTATTGATGTCGGTCATCACTATGTTGACTTAGCCGTCATGCTGGGCGGGAAGGTTAAATCCCTTTTCGCTAATGCGCATCGTAAAACTGTCAAGGAAATTGATGGTGAAGATACAGCCATTCTCCATCTTGTTTACGAAAGTGGTGCTACTGGGCATTTGGTGACAAGTTTTGGAATGCCAAGTTCACCTAACACCGCTTTGTTCATCGCCACAGGTAACGAAGGCAGCATTTATTACGAACATCAAGGTCGTGGTTTGATTTTGCACAGGAAAGGAAGCGAACCACAAGTGATTTTGCCCAAAGTGAATGGCAGAGATTGGTGGGAAGAAACAATCCGCAAAGGTGTCAAAGCGTTCGTGGTCGGATTTTTTGAAGGCAAGGAAGAACCCCTCAGCAGTGAAGAAGGATTGCACGATATGGCAATCATTGAAGCAGCCTACAAGTCAGTCAAAAGTCAAAAGGTTGTCAAGGTGGAGAAGTTTGAAATTTGAATTTTCCCGTCAAAGGACACTTTCAAGGTTGAGTATCTGGAAGACTTTCGGCTAAAACTTTTTGCGTTCTCTCGCTATTTTCACTGCAGCCCTCAGACCTAACAAGTAACTGTCAACCCCAAATCCGCAGATTTGACCTACGGCGATAGAAGCGATGACTGAATATTTGCGAAATTCCTCACGAGCGTGAATGTTGCTCAAATGAACTTCAATGACGGGCAAACCAACACCAGAAAGAGCATCTCTAAGGGCAATTGAATAATGGGTGAGAGCGCCAGGGTTGATGAGGATTGCATCAGCCCATATTCTCGCTTCATGAATGGCATCAATGAGCACACCTTCATGGTTGCTTTGTAAGATTTTCAAATCGCATTCTAACTCCACAGCCAAAGCCTTCATCGCTTCGTTGATTTCTTCAAGGCTCATTGTGCCGTAGATATTGGGTTCTCTCTCTCCAAGCAAATTCAAATTCGGACCGTGAAGAACAAGAATCTTCACCTTGTCAGTGTAAGTCGTTTCATTCGGTTTGGATCTCTTTTTCGTCATGATTTTTCACTCCAATTCGTTGAAAAGCCTTTCTAAGCACTCCGAAGGAATTTTGCTTCACTCTTTTCATCTTGTGTTCTTAGGGATAAGGATAGTTTCGTGAGCTTTGTATTCGTTAGTGCAGCGAGCCAGCAAAATTCCTTCCGAAGGCAAACCGTTGCGGTCATAATTTGTCACCAAAACAACCAACCACTCATCCTTGTAGCGCCTTCGGAGTTCGTCAATGGGTTCAGGGTTTTCACTTCGTTATTTGAAAGCACCTCAAAACTGCAACAGAAATTTGCTTTTGCTCTTTTGCCGCAAATGTTGTCGGTGACCATTTTCCCCAACCATGCTATGGGCTTTAGCCCATAGTTACTGACGAATTTTTAAGCGCCGTCTTTAGACGCAGATTTTCTTCGCCGAATAAATTCGGCGCTCATAAATTCGTCATCAACCACTGGCTAAAGTCAGTGGCATGGATACAAAGCACCAACAAACTTTAAAGTAAAGAGCGTTCGCTTTTATCCGTCCTGCAAAAACTTTGGTTCACCTCCTACAAAGGTTGCAACCACTTGCACACTTTGCCATTCATCGGCAAACACTTGCTCATCAGGCAAATGAGAAAGCACAACTATGTCGGCAAGTTTCCCTGGCGCAATCGTGCCCACTTGACTTTCAATTCTGCAAGCGAAAGCAGCGCCTTGAGTGTAAGCGAGTAATGCTTGACGCAAACTCAAACGCTCGTTTGGTTCAGGGTGCATCAATGCTCCGACAATTCCGTAAATCGGACCGAAAGGCATCCCATCGGAGCCAAAAGCCAAAGGCACATTTGCCTTCAAGACTGAAGCGAACGGGTTCATCTGTTTTGCTCTTTCCCAGCCCAAACGCACTTCGTAAAGCCCACCTTTTTGCTGCCATCGGATGACAAAGTTAGGCTGCATGGAAGCAACCAAGCACAGCCTTCGCATCCAACCGATGTGTTCAGGTCGCATGACTTCAATGTGTTCTAAGCGATGACGCAAAAATCGTTTCCCTTCCATCCGCACGAACCTGAAGGCTTCTATGGCTTGATCAATCGCCAAGTCGCCAATGGCGTGAACTGCGAGACTCCAACCCATATCGTTTAACTCCAGCATCAACCCTTCAGCAGTTCGGTCACGCAAAATCAACCGACCAGGTTCGCTTGGCACATCGGCGTAAGGTTCACGCATCGCTGCAGTGTGAGCGCCAATTGAGCCGTCCAAAAACAACTTGGCAAACTTCGCTTCACATCGCTCTTTGTCAATGCTCCAACTTAATGGCGCTTTCAACTGATGGGCAGTTGCAGGCGGAACGCAACAAACGAAACGAGTCATCAAGTCGCCACTTTTGACAGCGTTTTCGTAAACTTCCAAGTCAGCAAACAAGTCTGCTATCGTTGTGACACCATGCTCAAAGGCAATTTGGCTGGCGATGCGAAGTGCTTCGCATTTTTCGTCAAGTGTTGGCTCAACAAAAGGTTGCAAAAAGCGAATGGCTTCATCAGCAATCAAACCATTTAACTGCCCTTGAGTTTTGAAAGCGAAAGGGTGGTCTTCAGGCAAGTTCATAATTTGCAGGGCTTTCGTGTTGACAACCCAAAGGTGACCGTCAATGCGCCTCAAAGCCACAGGAAAATCAGGTGCAACTTTGTCCAAATCCCATCGTGTCGGATAGCGTTGTTCGTCTTCAAACAAACTTTCGTCCCAATCGTAACCAATCAGGAAACGGGACGAGGGACGGGGGACGAGTGACGAGGCATTGTAAACTGCTTGCAACAAATGATGAAGGCTTCGGACTTGGCTTAGGTCAAGTCGCAATTTTTTCAAGCCCATGCTGATCGGGTGCATGTGGGCATCAATGAAGCCTGGCAACACTGGACGACCTTTTGCATCCCAAACAGATTTGCTTTCTGGGCGAACGAAGTCGTTTTGCGGGACGACGGCAGCAATTCGCTCGCCGTTAAAGGCAATCGTCCAAAGCCTTTGTCCTGCGTCAGTCAAAGGCAACCTTGCGTTGACAATGGCATCAACTTTTTCCAATCCCAACTCAAGTTCACCGCCTTTTATTGCCGACTTGCGCTATGATTGTAGCGCCAAAAGAATTTTTGCAAAACTTTTGTTGATGTTGCTTCTGGCAAGCCCAAATCAGATGCCAATTCAAAACTTTCAGATTTGTCTAAAAGGTGATGTTTCATGGCTTTGACGACGAAGGATGTTTTGAGGCTGATTGAGTTGCTTCAACAAAACGAATGGCTTCGTGAGGAACTTAGGCGGGTTTTGCTACCGCCTAATTTTGAGGCTTGGATGAAAGGTGTTGATGAAAGGTTGATGAGGATTGAAAGCGCAATAGGTGAACTTCGTGGCTCGGCAAAGGAAAGTGAGTATGCTCGCAAGGCTAAAAGGTTTCTCGGCAGGCTGGTCAAGAACCTTCGGGAGGACGAAGAAGCACTGTTTGAGAAATTGGACGAGGCTGAGGCAGAGGGAAAAATCAGCGCTGAAGAAATCACTGAACTCCTTCGTTCTGATTTGCTATTTTTTGGCGAAGTGAGGCGAGGGAAGTTTTCAGGTCAAAGCATCCTGTTGATTTGCGAGGTTTCGGTAACTGTATCTCGTGAAGATGTTCAGCGTTCTCTTGAGAGGGCTCAAATTGCTCGTCGTGCTGGCTTTTGGGCTATTCCCTTGGTTAACGGCGTTCGTTGGAGCAGCGCAGCTTTGAAAAAATGGGCACTATCGGAAAATGTCCTTTGCGGAGAAAACGGCGTTTTACAACCATCACCAGAGACAGATTGGGAAGCCGTTGAAAGATTGCTAACTGCTTGGAAGCCAAACCATGAATGAGGTTAGCGACTGTGTCTCGTGAAGATGTTTGGCGTTCTTTCAAGCGGGTGCAAATTGCTCATCTTTCTGGTCTCTGTGATGTTCCTCGGTAACGGTGCTCATTGGAGCAGCACTTGCTTTGAAAAAGTGGGCGCTATCGGAAAATGTCCTTTATGGGCAAGATGACAAATTACAACCATCAACCAGACACCAATTGAATTATCCGCCGAGAACTGAAAATCGGGACAGGATAAAGCCTTCCAAAATCACTTAATTTTTCACCATCATCCCTTTGAACAAACGATTTGGGAGTTGATTGACTGTGAAAATCATCTTCGCTGGTAACTGGAGAGCGCAGATTGAACTTAGGTTAAAACAATTGGCAGGAAACCGCAATTTGGCACCAATTTTTGTGCCACTGAGAAACTTAGTTTGGACAGTGATAGCAATTCGTAACTTTTTGAAGCCACAAAAACCCTATCGTGCTCCCCTTCCTGTTATCAGCGTCGGAAACATAACAGTTGGTGGGACGGGCAAAACACCTTTTGTCAATTGGCTATCCCATCACTTAGTTAAAATCGGTCACAAGCCCGCTATTTTGACACCTTTAAGCAGAAACGCCGATGAAGTGAGAGAACACATGGATGAAAGTCTATCAAAGTCGGGAATGTTTATGGTTCTTCCAGGTCGTGACCGAGTGACGAACATCAAACGAGCAATTGAACAAGGCGCAACGGTGGTTGTCCTTGATGACGGTTTTCAATTCCGAAGTTTACACAGAGATGTTGACATCGTTCTCTGGGATGCAACATCGCAATTGTTTACAAATAACCCCTTTTTGCGTGAGCCGTTAAGTGGCTTGAGGCGAGCGACCTGCATAGTTATGAGCAAAGCAGATGTGCTAAGCGAAGAAGTTCAGAAAAATCTAAAGCAGAAAATTGAAAGATGGTCAGGACAAGGTAAAGTGATTGCTGCCTTCGGCTATGAGCCTGCAAAAATCAAAACATCTGAAAGTGACAGTTTTCAGGCGAGGAAGGTTTTGCTGGTGGCAGGTGTTGCTAATCCGAATTATTTTCTTGTGACGGCTCAAAAGGCTGGATTCAAAACAGAAACTATAATTTGCTTCCCTGACCATCACTTTTACAGCCTTTCGGATGTAAAACTTATCGCCAAAATCGCTGAAAGCGAAGGCGTTGAGGCTGTATTGACGACCCAAAAGGATGCAGTCAAGTTGCACGAAGTTTGGCAAAGCGAAATTCCACTCCTTGCCCTCAAAGTGAAACTGAAATGGCTTTGGGGTGAAAACAAACTTCATGAGTTGGTTGAACATGCACTTCTTTAGGCAGGTAGTATAGGCGGACAGTATGTAGTTAAAAGTTCTGCCGAATTTTACTGGCAAAATCCCGAATGGCAAAAGCAATTGCGACAAAAATTGCTGCAAGCAATCCATGATGTTTGCCGAAATATTTGATAGCACTTCGCTTTTGTGCCTTACGAGCCAAATCTGGAACTCGTTTAACTGACGCTCCCCAAAGGTGCTTGACCTTTGCCTTTGGCAAATAAACAACTTTTAAACCTTTCGCTTTAACTTGCTTGCACAAGTCCAACTCCTCAAAGAAAAGGAAGAAACCTTCGTCCATTCCACCAATTTGCTCAAAAACTTTTCTCCTGATTGCTAACGCTGCTCCTGAAACCTCATCAACTTCTTGAACTTCGGCGAAATTGCGACCTTCAAACCATTTCGCCTCCATCTTTCGGTAAAAACCGAGCAAAGCCAAAACAAATTCCCAAACCTTCGGAAACCTTCGTCCTGAAGGTTGAAGTGTCCCATCAGAGTTTAGAAGTTGCAGACCGATGACAGCAATTTCATCGTCGCCTTTTTGTGCAAACTCATAAAGTTCAGCAAAAGCGTTTTCATCCACAACGCAATCTGGGTTAATCAAAAGCAGCCATTCGCCTATCGCTTCTTTTGCGCCTCTATTCACACCAGCAGCGAAACCCAAATTTTCTGAATTGCAAATCAGCCTGACCCATTTAAACTGCCTAACAACCTCAACTGTCCCATCAACTGAAGCATTATCAACCACAATTGTCTCCCAAAAACTGCACCCGTTTTCACCCTTGCACTCTTGCACATTTGCACTTTTGCACGCTTGCACGCCTGCACGCTTAATGCTTTCAAGGCAGTCACCAATGAAGTCCTGTGAGTTGTAAGTCACAACGATAACAGACAAAAACGGAGATTGCAAGTTCATCGCCCCTTCAGCAAACGAGTTTTAAGTTCTTGGAATTTTGTGACCAATAGAACAACTTCTGGCAATTGTGAGCGCATCATAATAGCGATGAAGATTGCTATGCCAACAATTGAAGGCACAATAACCTTCAAAAACCTTTCAGTAATTCCTCCCAATGGCAAAAGCGAAAGCAGTGAAAATGACACCATTCCCATAAGGGCTGACGAAGGCAATAGCCAAAGGGCAAGTTGAAATGTCAACGAGCCTTCTAATCCTCTTAGTCGCTTTCTCAACAAAATTGCCAACAAAAGGGCGTTAAACCAAGCCGAAATTGAAAAAGCGAGAGCCAGACCACCTTGTTGAAGTGGCGAATAAACTAAAGCAGCATTGAAGATGAAGGCTAAGGCGAAACTAATCAATCCAACCCAAACAGGTGTCCATGTTTCACGCAAGGCATAAAAGCCTCTCGCTAAAACTTGTTGGCAAGACATGGCAGGAACGCCGAGAGCGTAAAAAAGCAAGGCAAAAGCAGTTGCTTTCGTGTCTTCAGGTTTCCATCGCCCATATTCAAAAACTAACGAAATGATAGGCTCACGCAAAATAGCCATCAAAAGGGCGGCAGGGACAGTCAAAAGCAAAACTGTTCTTAAACCGCTTGCAACTTGCTTGCGCAGATCATCAATGGCTTCTTTTGTTGCCAATGCTGAAAGAGTTGGAAAGAGAGCGATTCCGACACTTGCTCCAAAAAGCGCAACAGGCAACTGCATGATTCGGTTTGCTGTTTCAACTGCCGTCGCTGCGCCGTGAGGCAGGAGCGAACTGAAACTTCGGGGCAAAATGATAGCGTTGATTTGAGTGACCGAAAGGCTGAAAACCACAGGGACGATAAGTTTGAAAACTTGCCTTGCACCTTCATCTCGCCAATCAAAGCAAGGGCGAAAGTCAATTCCAGCAGACCAAAGTTTTCCCACTTGAACAATCCCTGCCCCAATCGCTGCTCCAGTCAATGCTCCAATTGCCATGCCTTCAATTCCCATCCCAAGCCAATGAGCACAAAATTGTGCGCCCAAAATTCCGCCAAAAAGAATGAAGAGGTTGTAAAGCACTGATTGAATTTGAGGTTCAGCAAAGTATCGCAACGACCACAAAGCACCAGTGAACAAACTTCCAAGCACAAAGAAAAATTGCGCTGGCAACAAAACTCTCACGAGGCGAACTGTCAAAGTGAACTTCCGCTCATCACCAACCATGCCCGGAAACATGAAGGCAACAAGTAAAGGTGCGAGAAATTCAAAAGCGACAATGAGAGTCAAAAGCAACAAACTAAGGTAAGTCATGAGAACCCGAAAAGTTTTCTTCGCTTTTTCATCCTCGCCCTTTGCCAAATATCCTGTGAACACTGGAACGAAACCCGCTGAAAGCGCACCACCAGAAGCAAGGAAGTAAATCAGGTCAGGAATGCTGAAGGCAGAGACATAAGCATCAGTATGCCAATCACGACCAAACAAAACTGTGCGTCCAATCTCACGAACGATTCCTGTAACACGAGACAAACCGATAAGAGCCATGTTAACGATAGCGGCACCTGCGATAGTCGCTTTTTCGTTTCGGATGAGTTTCTTCATCCTTGTGCTCATTCGTTCCACCTGCTTCAATTTTTTCCTTGACACGAATTTTCTTGGCGTCAACAAATTTTAACTATAGTTTTGCATAGCCCTTTTTTGCCAGTAAAATCAGGGCTTTTTGCAAGGGAAGGGGTCGCAAAAACACAAAGTAGACATAAAAATCAGGAAGAGGCAGTAGCCAAAACTATACTTCAACCAAAATGTGCAAAACTATAGTTAAAAAGCATTTACCAACAACATTTGACGAAAGTCAGCAATTTCTGCCGTTAACATCTGAAAATCATGTTGATAGACTTTTTTGTAGAGATCCATCGTTATTGGGGCAGAGAGGTGAGTAGATTGGATCTCCATGACAGACGGTCATCCTTGATTGAGACTCTTGTCCGTGCTAAAAACTGGAAGGAAATGGCTCAAGCCATCGCTGAGCATCTGAAAGACATTTTGCCTTATGATAGACTTTCGTGCTTGCTTGTCTACCCTGAAGAACAGGTTGCCGAGATTGTCGTTCCTTTTGGTGAAGTTGAGGGGTTGGCTCGTTCAGGTGATCGCTTGCCTCTTGAGGGGACAGCAACAGGTTGGGTCGTTCAGCACAAGCGACCTTTGTTAGAAACTGAAGGTCAAGAGTTTACGCCGACTTTTGCCGAGTTCAAAGCAAAAGGATTCCAAACCAGATTAGCAATCCCAATTGAAGCAGGTGGCGAGATAATTGCATCTTTGGTCTTTTACAAAGTAGAGCCCAACGCTTATTCTGAAAGCGATATTGAGCGCATTCAGTTTGTATTGCCTATCCTATCAGCCCTCATCCAAAGGATGAAAGAGCAAATTCAGTTAGAGCAAGCATTGGAGCGAGAAAAGTGGACAAGAAGGAAGTTTGAAATTTTGCTCCGACTTGATGCCCTCTTGATTTCAGGCGAACCGATGCAAAAAATTCTCCAGTCCCTCGCAGAATTGCTTTACCCTTTTATTCCTTTTGACCGCTTCAGTATAAGCGTTTACGATGAATCAACAAATCGTGAATGGCTTTATGTTATTTGGCAAGACGGACCTTTTTGGGAAGTCCAGAGGTCAAAACCCTTTATTCGCTTCGGCATAGCAAAAGAGGTCATGAAAACAGGCAAGCCTGTAATTCGTCTTCAACTGGAACCAGAGAAGTTTCCTGCTGAAAAATGGTTAATTGAACAAGGTTTCCAATCAGCACTTGTTTATCCTTTGAAGATGCGTGAAAGGTTCAAAGCCACTTTCAACTTTTCAAGCCGACAAAAAGAAAAGTTTAATCAAAGCCATATTGCCTTCCTTGATGAACTTGTTGAGCCACTTTCAATTGCTTTTGGTTCGCTCCTTCAAGAACGGGAGGAAGAAAACTTCGCAAGGTTGCGAGAGGGATTACTTCAACTGAGCATGGATTTACTTTCGGTTCGTTCTGTCAATGAGATTTTTGATGCCGTGAACAAAAGACTACCCATGTTTGAACTGGAAAACTTCTCTTTCATCGTTCGCTTTCCCGACGGAATTTTTAGAGAAGTTTTCGCTTCACCTGAGGGCATAGACTTCAAGGAAATGGACTGGTTGCCTCAGCCCATCAAAGAGGGCGAAACGATTTTGGGTGACATTTTATTAGGCAAAAGGGAAATTTTCGTTTCCAACGATCCAGTCAATGAAGTGAGCGAAATTGAAAGACAAAATTGGTTGAAGATTTTGAAAGGCGAAGTTTATAAATTCGGCAATGCTGTCGTCCCAACAAGAGGTCACAGTGGAATATTGGGTGCAATCTGCCTTGACTTTCGTGAAACTCGCCGCTTCTTTTCAACTCAGGACGAACTTCTTAAAATAATTCAGACTATCGGTAACCTTGTTGGCATAGCCCTTGAAAGTATTTGGCTTGAAGAGAAATTGCAAAGGCAGTTGAAGGAAACACAAGTGCTCCATCGGCTTATCCTTGAGGCAGCATCAGGTAGTGATTGGAAGCAAATCGCTCAATCTTTGGTTGAAAAATTAGCAATGGTTTTACCTTGCCATGAAGCAAGCGTTCTGCTTTTGAGTGAGGATAAGAAACACCTTGACTTCGCTGCCGTTTACCCATCATTAGCACCAGGATTTACTCCCGATTTCCGTTTGCCCATCAATGTAGGCATTATTGGCTATGCCATCAGAACAGGTGAGCCAGTTTTAGAAAGGGATGTTAGGACTAATCCCTATTACTTTGCTGCTCGGAAGGAAACTCTGTCCGAACTTTGTGTCCCTATCAGGATTGGCAACGAAATTGTTGGAGCCATTAACTTAGAATCGCCAAAATTGGCTGCCTTTGATGAAAGTCATCTTGCATTTATGCAGACTCTTGCTGCCCAATTAGGCACGGTCATGGAGCGAAGTCAAATTTTGCGACGGCAAACAGAATTGGCTCAACAACTTTCAGTCATCTTTGAAGGAATCCTTGAAGGCATCGCACTGATCTCAACTGACGGAAGGCTTGAAGATGTTAACAAAAAGTTTGGTGATTTGGTTGGATTGCCTTCAGAGGAATTGCGCAACCAAAATGTTTCGTTGCTTGTTAATATCCTGTTGCGACGGGCTGCTGATCCAGTTGAGATGAAAGAAATTTTAAGTGCTTCCCTTTCCAATCCCGTTCAACCAATTTATGACACCTTGACTTTGAAATCACCAGAGCGCCTTTTGGAGCGATATTGCGTCCCAATTTGGTTGCCAGATGGAACTTTATTTGGACAACTTTGGGTGCTAAGAGATGTAACCGAGGAGCGACAAAGACAGCATGAAATTCTGAGGCTTGAAAGGTTGAAAACTTTAGGTGAATTGGCAAGTGGTATTGCTCATGACTTGAACAATGCCTTATCACCTGCTCTCGGCGGTGCTGACATACTCAGGCAAATGACTGAAGGTGAGATTCAAACTATTGCAGAAACAATTTATCATTCTCTTCAGCATGCGACTGACATCATCCGAAGACTTCAAGATTTTTACAAAACGACAGCAATTGGATTTCAAACAACTGTTGATGTCCACCAATTGTTGCAAGATGCTATTTCTATAACTCGCTCCTATTGGAGAGAGTCTGCCCTTGCGGAGGGAGTGACAATTCGTGTTGAAACCCATTTTGCCGACGAGCCAGCGATAACAAAAGGAATACCTGCCGAATTGAGACAAATTTTCATCAACATCATCATGAACGCTGCTGACGCAATTGTTGAAAAGGCAAAACTGACAGGCAAAAGGGAAGGACTGATTTCAATCGTAACTGAATGCAAACCAGATCAAATTGTCATCCATGTCGTTGACGATGGCATTGGTATGACCGAGGAAGTTCAACGACGAGCCTTTGAGGTTTTCTTCACTACCAAGGGCGATAGAGGGGCAGGTTTAGGCTTAAGCACAGCCTTTGCCACTGTTTCCATTCACGGCGGAAGCATAACACTGCGAAGCCAACCGATGGAAGGGACAACAGCAACAGTGAGTTTGCCACTTGTTCAGCCTAGCCCTGTCGTGAGTGTTTCAAAGCCTTTCATGGGAGCGGAATTCCCAAGATGGAAGGTCTTGATAGTTGACGACCATTATCTTGTCCTACAAACGATTACAGCCCAGTTGCAAAGGTTGGGTTTGGAAACAAAAACTGCCCGACACGGTGGCGAAGCGTGGGAGATTCTACAACAGGAAAGGTTTGATTTCGTTGTAGCCGATTTTAGCATGCCAGTCATGAATGGCATAGAACTGGCAAGAAAAATTCGTGAAAGGTTTCCAAAACTTCCTGTCATCATCTTGACAGGTTGGGGTGAATTCGTCCCGCATAAGGAAATTCAAGCCTTAGATATATTTACCGTTCTATCAAAACCAATCACTCTGCAAGCATGGCGTGAGACTTTGTCTTCCTTGATGGAGCGAACGACAGGGACATACTGAGAAATTTGACAAAACTGGATGAAATCCGCTGAAAAATTCTACAGGCTTCAAATCGTTTGCTTTTAATTTTTAATCCAGCAACTTCCAAGAACATTTCCCTTTGCCATTGAACAATCTATCCAAGTCAATCATTAGCAGAACCATAAGGTCAAGAATTCTTGCTGCTTTCAAAGGTCCGCAATCAACAGGTCTAAAGCCAACTTGACTTATTAGTTCGGCAACGACTTTTTTAGAATTGAAGTCATCACCGCAGTAAAAGCAATCTCGTTGAATTCCATCTTTGTTGGTGGGTTCATCAAGGGTTGTCCAAAAATTGGTTTTGAAAGCGGCAACCCAGTTCGCTGGAACTTCGAGCGCTTTTGCGTTTTCTTCAACGCCTGAAGTTTTCCCTTCAGTCACAGCGCCAAAGGGATTTGTTATGTCAACTATGATTTTACCTCTGAGTTCTTCACTTAGCCTTTTGAGCCAATTAGCGCAATCTCGGTATGGCAAAGACAAAATTACGACCTCGCCTTCTTGCGCTGCTGTTTGCAAGTTAGTCCCATAAACTTTACCTCCAGTTTCACTGGCAATTTGCTCCGCTACTTCCCTAGCCTTGTCAGGGAAGCGACTGCCCAAAAGGATTTCATGACCGTGTTTAGCCCATGCTTTTGCCAATCCCTTGCCCATGCGGCCAGTGCCACCTAAGATGCCAATACGCATAAATCAGATTACCTCCCCTTCTTGACGATTTTGATAATCGTTCTTTACTTAACTGCAGATGTCGTTAGACCACAGACGGGTTACTTCTCAGAATAAATTCGTCACTCATGAATTTGTCATCAGCCACTGGCTAAAGCCAGTAGTATATGTAAGCGAGCACCACAAAATTTGCAGTAAAGAAAATTTGGCAATTTAACTAACGAACCTTTGTAGTGTCCCATGCCTTTTTGGCAATTGTGAAAAGTCCGTGTTGTAGATAACTTCCAAAGATGATTCGGAGAGTAGGAAACCTTTTTCCTTGAGCGCCTCTTGAGGGTTGCGAATCAACTTGGTTCGGAAAATTGGGTCTTCCATGCTCAACATAAAAACTTGCTCCAATTGGTGGCGGTCAAGGATTTCCAGAATCTGTTGGGCTTCCTTAGCCAATTCTGTTTCTGGTGCAATTACCGTTGTTCGTTGATAAGCCATGACAGCCTGAGCGTAATTTCCAAGTTGATGGTGCAAGGTAGCCAGTTTGAACTGAATGATGGGATCATTAGGAATTAGCCTTACCAACCTTTGAACAACGAGAAGCGCCTCTTTTGTTCGTCCCTTTTGAAGGTAAATGAAAGCAAGAAGTTCAAGTAGGTTAGGGTTTTGTGGGTCTTGCTCCAGCCCTTTGAGGGTGTGCTCAAGGGCTTTGTCAGTCAATCCTATCTCAGAATAGGTTTGACCTATAACTTCACGGACGATGGAAGTATCTTGTCCAAGTTCCAAAACTCGCTCAAAACTTTCTAAGGCTTCTCTAAACCTGCCAAGATTTCGTTGCAATTGACCGAGTGCGAACCAAAGGGTAGGCGAATGGGGAATTTGCTCAATCCCTTTTTTCAGGAGCAGAAGCGCTTTTTTGCTTTCACCTCTTCGCTCTAAAATTTGAGCAGCCACTTCATAAGGTTCAGCCTCATTGTTTGAAAGTTTCAGAGCCAAAGTCAAATGCTTAACAGCATTAGTCCAGTTTTCAAGTTTAGCCTCAATCTTTGCAGCCCAAAGGTGGAGCCTCCAATTTTGCTGGTAACTTTTAAGCCATTTCTTCACTTGCCTAATTGCCTCTTGCCATTTCCCTAAACCTAAAAGAGCGTTCAGGAGAAGACTTTGAGCCTCTTCACAAGAAGGCATTATAGATAAGGCTCGCTGAGCAATTTTCATTGCCTCTGGAAGTTGACCCTTTTCAATCAAGCAGCGAGCCCATCCTATTAGGGCTTTGGTCAAAAGTGGCTTAACACTTTCTGAAATTGAAGACTTGCGGGCAAGATTTTGAGCCACTTTTCTAAACCTTTCTTCCGCTTGTTGCCACTCCTTTTGTTTCATGAATCGGTTGGCTTCATCAAGCAAGGCTTGACTGAAGGCAATTAAATCAGTTTGAGCCATTACCATCACCCCCGACGGTTTGTTGAACTTCTGTCAGGGTCTTTACGCCTGTCTCTTTCAGAATCTCATCTAAATCATCGCCATCAAGGGTTTCCTTCTCAAGCAACCTTTGAGCAATGGCATCAAGAGTGTGCCTGTTTTCCTGCAGAATTTCCTTTGCCCTCTTGTAGCACTTTTCAACGATGTATCTCACTTCTTTGTCAATTTCACTTGCCACTGTCTCACTATAGTTTCGGTCTTCAACGATGTCTCGTCCTAAGAAGATGGGACCTGCCTTGCGACCCAAAGTTACAGGACCGAGATTTTCGCTCATCCCAAACTCGCAAACCATTCTGCGGGCAAGTTCCGTTACCCGTTCCAAGTCGTTTTGAGCACCTGTTGTCACTTCGCCAAAAACGATTTCTTCAGCAGCACGACCAGCCAACAAAACTGTCATTTCGTCAAGTAACTCATGCTTCGTCATCAAATATCTGTCTTCTTGTGGCAAGTTCAAAGTGTAACCTAATGCCAATCCCCTTGGGATGATGGTGACTTTTGTTACTTCACGAACTTTGAGAAACTTGCTGACTAAAGCATGTCCGCTTTCGTGATATGCTAAAATTTGCTTTTCCCTTTCTGTAATTAATCGGCTTTTTCTTTCTGGACCGGCGATGACTTTTTCAAGTGCTTCCAAGAAATCGCTCATGTCAATTTTCGTCTTGTTTTTACGGGCAGCCAAAATTGCTGCTTCATTTACCATGTTAGCCAAATCTGCACCAGAGAAACCAGCAGTTTGTTTTGCAAGTTTTTCAATATCAACATCTTCTGCTATCGGCTTGCCTTTAAGATGCACCTTTAAAATTGCTTCCCTACCTTTTGCGTCTGGATGGTCAATGACTATCCTTCGGTCAAACCGACCTGGTCGTAGCAGGGCAGGGTCTAAAACATCAGGACGATTGGTTGCTGCTATGATGATGATTCCGCTATTTTGCTCAAGCCCGTCCATTTCAACGAGCATTTGGTTTAGGGTCTGCTCTCGTTCGTCATGTCCTCCTCCAAGACCTGCAAATCTTAATCTTCCGACAGCGTCAAGTTCATCTACGAAGATGATGCAAGGTCTGTTGGCTTTTGCTTGGTCAAACAAATCTCGCACCCTTGCAGCCCCAACACCAACAAACATTTCAACAAATTCACTTCCGCTGACATGGAAGAAGGGAACTCCTGCTTCTCCTGCAACGGCACGAGCCAGAAGTGTCTTGCCACTACCTGGAGGTCCCATGAGCAAAACTCCTTTAGGGACTTTTGCTCCCAACGCTTGAAACCTTTGTGGGTTCTTCAGGAAATCAATGACTTCACGCAATTCCTCTTTTGCTTCTTCTAAATCTGCAACATCTTCAAAGGTAATTCTCGGTTGATTTTGGTCATAACGGCGAGCACGGCTTCTAGCGAAGTTAAAGGCTTGTTGGTTGCCAGCCTGCATCTGCCTGAAAATCAGGAAAAGGAAACCTATGAAACCTAACATGAGCAAAAAAGATAGGATAAATTGTTGCCACTGAATTGCGCCAATAGTTGAACCACGAAACTTTAAAGCCACTTGATGTTGCAGCAGAATTCGCTCCAAATTTTCCAGCCTATCAGGCAACTGGACGGTAAAAGGTGTCTCATCGGTCAACAAACCAAAAGCCCTTTGCCCGCTGATTTCCACTTCCTTAACCCGATGTTGGACAACTTCTTTAATGAACTGGTCATATCTAAGTTCACGAACCCTATTCATCTGTTCACGAACGATGAAATAGGTAAGAAGAGCAACTATGATGCTAATAGCGAACAACCAACGAAATGCTTTCATCGTTTTTCAATCACTCCTGAGATTTGAGATTGTTTTTGCTTTCATTTCTGCCACTTTAAAGTTTAAGACAGTTTGGCTCATTTTGTTGCCACTTTCATCAGCCAAACTAAACCTTTCGTTACTTTCATGAAAAGACCTTGAGGCAAATGATAGGAAGCGTCTGAGAAATGCCTTTCAATAATTCCAAGCGCTTCTTCAATATGCTCAAGATTGACTTCGTTGAGTTGTCCGAGTATTTGCTCAACCATTAGACGAAAAATTCGCCTTTGCAGCGCTTTGGGAACTTTGAGCAATTCATTGCGATAGACGGCGATTTTTTGCTTATCGGCGTGCAATAGCATTTTTGACAATTGCTCATTGGCAGTTTGGTTAAGGAAAGCGCTTTCATCACGAGCCAATTCGCACAAGCGCCAAAGGGCATCATCAACTTTACCGAACCTTCGCCTCAACATCGGCATGAGTTCAAGCCTAATCCAGTTGCGTTGGATTTTCGTATCAAGATTACTTTTGTCAAGCCTCGGTTGAAGTCTGTAAATTTGCGAATAAACCTCTGTTTCTTCTCGCCAACACAAAATTAGCGGTCTTACAAGCCAAATTTGACTTTCACTTTCAATTTGCTCTTCCAAGATTGTCAAAGGGCTAATCGGCGGAATACCCTGTAGCCCATCTGTCCCAGTGCCACGAAACAGGTTTAAAAGCAAAGTCTCAATTGCATCAGTTGCTGTATGACCGAGTGCTACTTTGCTTGCTCCAACTTGTGAAGCGACTTCAGCGAAAAATTGGTAGCGTGCCCTTCGCCCTGCTTGGGCGACTGAAAATTTTTGCTCATGAGCCAAAGCCATGACATTGACTTTTTTGCTGAAGCAAGTAACTTGCAATCGCTTGCAGAAATCCTTAACAAACTTTTCGTCCTCGTCCGATTCCTCGCCCCTCAAGCCGTGATTGAAATGGGCAACGAAAACTTGCCACCTAAATTCACTTCTGAGCCTCCAGAGGAGATGTAGCAATGTCAAAGAATCCGGACCGCCAGAAACGCCGACAACAATTCTTTCTTCGTGTTTAAGCATCTGGAACTTGGCAATTGCTTCCTTGACTTTGTTTGTGACTACTTCAGGAGCGGGAATGTATTCCCAATCTCGCAAACCTTCAACGACAACCGATGAGGCTTTAGGCATTTTTCATCGCCTCCACAAGCAAAAAAGCAAACTTCAACTTAGAACATATTTTGAATGTCCCAAACTCATATTGCATCACCATGTAGGCTCTGTTTTTGTTATGCCAGATGGATTTTCAAAAGTCCAGAGTTAGGCAACTGAAGTTGGTGGATGAAATCCGAACCTTTGAAGGGCATTGATACAAAAATGCCAAACAAATTCTTAAAGTCTTCTCTTTGCCAGCAAGTAGTGTTCAAGCAAGGTGCTAAAAATGGCTTCAGGGGAAGTGTCAAGGACAGTTATTCCGCTTTCATGCAATTGCGCAATGGCTCTAAGTCGGTCGTTCAAGACAGAAATAGCCGATGCTTGCTTGTAAATGTCGAATGGCTCTTCAATTGGTTCACTCAAAAGCGAACGCAACTCATAGTCGCTAAGTGCTACCACAAGCACAAGGTGCTTTTCAGCCAACAACCTTGCATGAGTAATAAGTGCCTCCGATGTGTCAGGGTCAATTAGGTCAGTGAATATCAGCAATAAAGACCTTCGTGGCAAATTTTGCAGCAGCAAAGTAAATGAACCAGCATAATCAGATTCAACCAACTGAGGTTCAACTTGACTCAACGATTGCAAAATTTCATCCCAATGCTTAATGCCTCTTCTTGGTGGAAGCCATCGCAGAACTTTACCAGCAAAAATCATAAGTCCAATTCGGTCTTCAAGGTTTTGAGCGATGTAAAGGACAAAAGCGGCACCGTTGACGGCATGGTCTAATTTTGTCAACCCGTCAAGTTTTGTAGCCATCACTCGCCCTGCATCCAAAATGGCGCAGATGTTTTGACCTCTTTCCAACTCAAATTCCTTGCTTACCAACTTCGCCTTCCTTGCAGTGGCATTCCAATCAATCCATCTTGGGTCATCATCTGGCAGGTAGTCTCGCAATGAAGCGAATTGAGCACCAGAACCCTTCAACAGCATGGGTCTAAAACCCAATTCCTTCATCCTCGTTTTACGCATCAAGAGGGCATATTTTCTCGCTTGAACCAAGTTTGGCAATACTTTCACTGTTTGCTGAACTTGAAAGTGAAGGTTAAGCCAGACGAAACCGATAGGTGTGCTCAACTTGATGTGAACATCACCAAATTTAAATTCGCCTCGTTTCATAGGTGTGATTGAATAGGAAAACTTGATTTGGGAACGAGGTGGCAATTTAGCAAAAAGGATAGGCAAAAATTCTCCATACCTTTTGAAAGGAGCATCCCATTGAAACTCAAGGGGAAGTTCGTCCTTGACGGTGATGAATAAAGGAAAATTCGTCGGATTTGTGACGAGAATTTCAACTTGCGACTTAGCAGCAATTTCCAAAAATTCAGCGACTTTACGCTCGCACCTTAAACTTTGCTTTGCACGGGCAATGCTAAAAGTTTCCCAAATTGCTATTGCCAAAACAACGCAATTGTAAGCCCAAGCAAAAGGTATCCAACCCAATGCCCAGAAAATTGAACCTAAAGCCAAAGCGAAAGCAAACTTAACTGTTGCCACCTATATTCTGCCTCCAAAACAGATACGAAACTTTCGGCTTTACGAGACACTGCCAACTTGAAACTTTCACCTTCTTCACAAGAGTAGCGCTAAAAGGTTCTGAAGTTAAAAGTTGGGAGCAGATGAAATCTGCCCACTTTGTTGAATTTTTGCGACGGTTTTTTCGGGCAGACTCTCATCTGTCCCTGAAATAACGCCAATTGTGTAAGTCCTATGGGAATTAGTAGCCGCTAGGATTGGAAGGAGCACTTTGCTTTTGTTCCATAAAACCTGGCATTTGTTTCTTCATCATGGGCATATACTTCTTCATTTTCTCCTTGACTTCTTCTGGTGTTGGAATACCTTCACCTTGAGGGCGAACTGAGGTAGCGAAATAGTAGATAGCGACAACGATTATAATCACCACGAAAATAATCACGGCTGCCAGCCAGGCTGGAACTTCCCTGTGCATCCTAACTCACCTCCAAGTCCCAAAAATTCATCCCTTACTCGGATTTTCTGACAACCTGTTTAGGTTTTCAGGTTACTGCCCTGCACTGACAAAGGAAATTTTGCCAGCGCAAAACAAAACCTTCAGGTAAAATTTTTTCACTGCCAATCCTCAAAGTAAAGAGCGCAAAGAATTCAAAACCAATTAAATGACGGAAAAGGAAGCGTGCTTTTTCGCTTTCTCCAAATTCGGGCTGATTTTTGATGTGGCTAAGATGGTAGCAGCATCAAGTCAGATTCTCCTTAAAAGCAAAGGGATTTAATGGTTGACCGACATTTTACAAGATTAAGGCATCGCCCCTAAACTATACAAAGCGCCTATGCGATAAGGCGCTATCAGAAGGGGGCAAAAACCGTGCAAGACGAGAAGGTTCAAATAACTCCTGAGTTGTGTTTGAAGTTTGAAAGACTGCTTGACTGTTTGAAGTCGTTAGAAAGCGTCATTGTAGCCTTTTCTGGAGGTGTTGACTCAACTTTTCTGGCTAAAGCATCTTACATGGCTCTCGGAGAGAAAGCCGTTGCTGTCACTGCCCGCTCCCCTTCCTACCCGAAGGCTGAATTGGAAGAAGCCATTAGGCTGGCGAAACTGATAGGCATTCGTCATCTCCTTATTGACACTGACGAAATCAATGACCCCAATTACGCTTCAAACCCTGTCAACCGTTGTTACTTTTGCAAAACCAATTTGTTTAGCAAGTTAAAGCCCCTTGCCGAAGAACTTGGCATTTGTCATATCGTTTATGGTGCAATCGCTGATGATTTGAACGATTTTCGCCCAGGAATTCAGGCTGCAAGGGAACAAGGTGCAATTGCTCCCCTTGCTGAACTTGGCTTCACAAAAACTGAGATTCGCCAACTTTCCCTTTGGCTTGGTTTGCCGACATGGGACAAACCTTCTTTTGCCTGCCTTGCTTCACGCTTCCCTTACGGTTCACAAATCACATCCGAAAAGTTGCGTCAAGTTGAGGAAGCGGAGGATTTTCTGCGTCAGCACGGATTCAAAGCCTTTCGTGTCCGACATCACGAAACTATTGCCAGAATTGAAGTCCCGCCCGAAGAATTTCATCGCTTTCTTGAACCGAAATTTCGGAGTGAACTACTAAGGCGCTTCAAAGAAATCGGATTTTTGTTCGTTACTCTTGATTTGGCAGGATTCAGAAGTGGAAGCATGAACGAAATGCTAACTTTGCCAGTCAAAGGCAACAGCAGCAAATAGTTTGACCTAAAGGTTTGACCAAAAGTCTTGCTCAACGCCTTAGTCCAAAGTGCTTTACAGTTTTAACCCAATGCCCATAGCATGTTTGGCATATAGGCGCTAAACTGACTTTGCTGAAGGAATTATCAAAACTGAAGAGTTTGTGAAAGGAGGGAAAGCATTTCATGGTGAAAGTCAAAGTCACGCTGCCTGATGGGAGCGTGAGGGAATACGATGGGCAAGTAACCCCGTTGCAAGTTTTAAGAGATTGGCGACTTGAAAGTGAAAAAGAATTTTTGCTCGCTGAAGTCAACGGCAAAATTTGGGACTTATTCCGACCATTGCCTAAAGGAGAAGTGAACCTGAAGTTTTTAACCTTCAATGACTTGCCTGCTCGTGATGCTTATCGGCACACAACCGCACATATACTTGCTCAAGCCGTTAAGGAAATTTTTCCTGAAGCCAAACTCGCTATCGGTCCGCCCATTGAAGATGGCTACTATTACGATTTTGATGTGCCACGACCTTTCACTCCCCAAGATTTGGAGCAAATTGAGCAAAAGATGCGTGAAATTGTTGCAGCCGATTACCCGCTGGAAC
>JANXCD010000130.1 GCA_025060305.1 Armatimonadota bacterium
TTCCGTCACTCCTTCAATTCTCAAAAGTTGTGGTGCTTCAATGACCTGATGACCGAACCTGACTTCAACGAGAGCCATTTGCGAAATTTCACCTGCCTTGAAAGGCACGATGCCAGCATCACGAATGCCACTTACTAATTTGCAACGCCAATGGTTTTAGCGAAAGTTCCTAAGGAAAGCGGTTTGAAAGAGGTAACTCATTTTTCCTCCGCCCTCAAAAATCCCGTTGTAGCAGAAGGCAACGCAAATATTGGCTTTCGGGAATGTGCAGGCGAATTGGATGGTCACTTGACTGTGTAGTCTGGGCGAGCAATCGGATCGGAATTTTCATGTCTGAAGCAGCGAACCGAACAGTTTCAACTAAATCCGACCAATCCATGTGATAAACGCAAGAGCAAACGAGCATCCGACCGCCATCTCTCAAAATTTTCAATGCGTCTTTGACAACTCGGTGAATTGCTTTTTTCAAACTTGAAAGTTGCTTTTCACTTTTGGCTATCGCTGGCGGGTCAATGACAATGAAGTCAAATTGCTTTTTCTCCTCTGCAAGTTTCGGTAACTCCTCAAAGACATTGCTACAACGAAAGTTCACTTCAACACTGTTGATTTTCGCCTGTTCAATTCCCAAATCAACCAAATGCTGATGCTGCTCAATAGCGATGCATTCTGCCCCTTTGACAGCAGCGTAAACGCTGAAGGCGCCAGTGTAAGCAAACAAGTCTAAAAATCTTTCCTTTGGCTGAACCAAACTTTGGACGAGTTTGCGGTTATCTCGCTGGTCAAGGTAAAAGCCTGTCTTCAAACCTTCCTTGACATTAACGAGAAACCTTAAATTGTGCTCAAGGATTTCAATCTTGTCAGGCACAGAACCGTAAAGCAAACCCTTAAATGGCGTTAATCCTTCTTCTCGTCTTCCTTCCATGTCACTTCTCTCATAAACACCTTTCGGTTGAGTCAATTCTATCAACGGTTCAAGCCATAGACTTTTGAGCCTTTCCATTCCTTTAGTGCGAACTTGAAGGACAAGAATGTCAGAGTAATGGTCAACAATTAAGCCAGGCAGAAAATCGGCTTCAGCGTGGACGAGCCTAAAAGCGTTCGTTATTGCTCGCAAGTTTTGGCGCTGCTCAAATGCAGTTTGAAATCTCCTCGCAAAGAATTTACGGTCAATCGGTTCATCTTGCAAAGTCAATACTCGGAAAGCGACATGAGACTTTGCTGAATATGTGCCCCAAGCAAGGAATTTGCCTCTATCATCTCTCAAAACAGCCAAGTCTCCGTCTTCCAACGACGGCGAGATGTCAGCAACCTCGTCTCTGTAAATGAGCGGATAAAATTTTTGAACTTTACTGCTCTTGCCTAACTTTAACTTCAACCATTTGCTCATAAGTTTTCACCAATACAGTTTTCGCATAACCATCTTTCACTAATCAAATCAGGCAACTTCTAAAAGACAAGACTCTCAGAAAAAAAGGTAGCAACAAATTTTGGAAAAACTGCCGTCTGGATATAAAACCTTGACGCTACCGAAGACATTTTGATGGGATTTTAGGCAAACTTGCGGGATGAAATAAGGCACTAAAAAACCAAAATTCCAACGATTAAAAATTTATTGAGGGGCAAACCCTTGGTTTGCCCCTCCTATCAACCACAAATTGTCAAACAACAAGAGTTGCTATTGCCAACTCCAATGTCTGCCACATGCTGGATTATGCCCTTGACAACTGAGATAGGAAGCATAATGCCAACCACGGCCTGTTTTCATACTCTTTACATGTCCATCTGCGAATAGGTGGTTGCTTTGTTCGTTGTGTCTGCCTGACCAACCATGATGATCTATCCAACATCTGCCGACACCAATTCTGTTACAGCAGCGGCAATATGAGTCAAGTAACAACACAGTAGTAGCGGGGTGGGGCAGATGTGCAATGTGTTGGTTACGCCACCATACAGCACATGTACCGAGGTATCCGCCAAAGTGACCTTCATAACCGACACAACTTCGCCCTCGCTGTATCCAGTCGCTATAAGTTGGACAGATGTAAATCTGCCTGTTTCTAATATAAGGCATAAGCAACTCGTGCCACCAACTTTCAGGTCGGAGGTTGTCAGCGATGCACATGGAGATTCTTTCGTCATAGTCTTGAGCATACATCATGATAGCCGTTCCAAGTTGCTTGAGGTTTGACTGGCAGGACGCTTGTCTAGCTTTTTCCCTTACCCTTGCGAAAACAGGGAACAGGATTGCTGCCAGTATCGCAATGATAGCGATAACTACCAGCAATTCAATCAATGTGAAACCTCCACGAACTTGCTTTTGGCGAACAATTTGTCCGAGAACGCCAAAGTTGTTGTTACACCGACGCATTTTTGATCCCTCCTTTTTCCGCCCCTTTCAGGGGCTGATTTGTTTTTGGAAAATGCGTTGTGAATTATAGCACATTTTTTTTCGTCGTCAATACAGAGACTTAGATTGCCCATCGTTAGCGTGGGGGTTGTATGGGTTGTGCAGGAGTTGGTTGACCCATCATTTTCTTCATAAGTTCAGGGTTCTTACCAACAGGAGGCTTTCCCTCCATTCCTTTAGGCCTCGTCAAAGCCAAATAGATACCTACGATAACAATAAGAACGACTACAATCACAACTACTGCCACCCAAGTTGGAACTTCCCTTCCCATCGTCTTTCACCTCCTAACAATTTTGTTGCTGTTAATTATAGCACAGTGAAAAAGTCAACGCTAACTCAAGTTAAACTTTTTATGTCGTAGCCATTTTGACCTAACATTGCTACCACTTTTCATTGGAAGAAGAGGTGAACGGCAATGTGGACGAAAGTGAAAGTTGCACCAACATGTTTTGCATTTGCGATTTCGGTTTCACTTTGCAAGGCTCAAATTTCTCACGCCGATTTGCAAAGGTCTTTCCGTCAACCCCCAATTTCCGCCCGTCCCCACACTTGGTGGCATTGGGTCAACGGCAATGTGACGAAAGAAGGCATTACTGCCGATTTGGAAGCGTTGGCGAAAGCGGGAGTTGGTGGCGTGCAATTGTTCAATGTTGATGTTGGTGTGCCCAACAGTCCTGTCAAGTTCTTCAGCCGCAAGTGGTTTGAACTGTTTCGCCATGCTGTCAAAGAGGCGGCAAGGCTTGGACTTGAGTTTTGCGTCCACAACTGTGCCGGTTGGTCAAGCAGCGGTGGTCCTTGGGTCAAGCCCGAACACGCAATGCAAATGGTCGTGACGAGCCAAATCCAAATCAAAGGTCCGACAAAGTTCGCCGACAAGTTGCCACAACCCGAAACCCGCGTTGGCTACTACCGCGACATCGCAGTCCTCGCGTTCCCAACACCAGAGGGCAATGTGAAGATTGACAATTTGCGAGTTAAAGCCGCATACGAGCGAGCCAACGATATCGTGCCCGCAAAAGGCGTAAATGTTCCCGAAGACGCTGTCATCAAAATTTCGTCCATCGTTGACTTGACAAATCGTTTACAACCCGACGGTCGGTTAGAATGGGAATTTCCGGAAGGCGAGTGGACGATTTTGCGGCTCGGACACACTCCGACAGGCAAGGACAACCACCCTGCCCCAGAAGAAGGTCGTGGGCTTGAAGTTGACAAAATGAGCCGTGAAGCCTTGGACGCATTCTGGCGAAGCGCCATCGTCCCGCTGCTCCGTGAAGTTGGCTCTTTGTCTGGCAAAGTTTTCAACAATGTTCTCGTTGACAGTTATGAAGTTGGTTGCCAGAACTGGACGCCCAAGTTTCGCGAGGAATTTCGCAAGAGGCGTGGCTACGACTTGCTTTACTACTTGCCGGTTTTGGCTGGCTATGTCATTGAAAGCGTTGAAGTTAGCGAGAGGTTTTTGTGGGACTATCGGCGCACCGTTGCCGATTTGTTCGCTGAAAACTATTTCGGCTATTTCGCTGAACTTTGCCGCAAACACGGTTTGCTTTTTTCAACCGAGCCTTACGGCAATGGTCCCTTTGAAGACCTTGTTTGCGGCGGTAAGGCGGACATACCGATGGGCGAATTTTGGGTCGGAACGAATTGGGGCATGGAAACTTGCAAGTTGGCAGCATCGGTCGCCCATGTCTACGGCAAAAGCATTGTCGGGGCAGAAGCCTTTACTGCTACGCCCGAACATGGGCGCTGGAGCACTCACCCTTACATGCTCAAAGCCATTGGCGATAGAGCCTTCAGCGAAGGCGTAAATCGTCTCATCTTTCACACGACCGCTCATCAACCATGGCTGGATGTTTTCCCTGCGATGACGATGGGACCTTGGGGCTCGCATTTTGGGCGAACTCAAACTTGGTGGGAAAAGGCAAAGGCGTGGACTGACTATTTGGCACGCTGTCAATACTTGCTCCAGCAAGGGACTTTTGTCGCCGACATTTTGTTTTTCGTCGGCGAACACGCTCCAAACTCCGCATCTTATCGCCCAGACTTGAAAGCGAAAGGCTACGACTACGATGCTTGCCCAACGGAAGTTTTGATGCGAGCGAAAGTGCGAAACGGCAAAGTGGTTTTGCCCAGCGGGACAAGTTACGAAGTCTTGGTCTTGCCCAATGCTGATGCGATGACGCCACAAGTTTTGCGCAAAATCCGTGAACTCGTTTTTGCGGGCGCAATGGTCATCGGTCCGAAGCCAACCCGCTCGCCGAGTTTGCAAGGTTACCCGCAATGCGACGCCGAAGTGCAAAAACTCGCAAATGAAGTTTGGGGCAACTTGGACGGCAAGACACTGACAGAACGAAGTTTTGGCAAAGGCAAAGTTTTCTGGGGCAAAACCGTTGAGCAAGTTTTGGAGCAAAAAGGCGTCAAGCCCGATTTTGAGTTCAAAGGCGAAGAATTCACATCGCTCGCTTGGATTCACCGCAAAATCGCCAACCTTGACATTTACTTCGTCGCAAACCAAAGGGAGCGGTGGGAAGTAGTTGAATGCCTTTTCAGAGTTCAGGGCAAAGTGCCCGAGATTTGGAACCCTGAAACTGGCGAAGTTGAACTTGCACCAGCGTTTTGGGAGCATAATGGACGAACAGCCGTGCTGCTTCGGTTGCCACCTTTCGGCTCGGTTTTCGTCGTTTTCCGACCGAGCGCAAAACCTGTTGATGCAGTCGTTGCGTTTCAGTGCGACAGCACAAACGCTTGGCTCCCAGAGCGACCGCCCGCAAAGCGGCTTGAAATTAAGCGTGCCATTTACGGAGTTTTGAGCGACCCAAGCAAGTGCGTTGATGTGACGAAGCAACTTCAAGCGATGGTGAAGGGAGGGCAACTTGTCGTCCAAGCCAGCAACGCCATTGCTGGTGACCCTGCGCCGTTTATCGTTAAGCAATTGCGAGTTGACTACACCCTTGACGGTGAGGAACGAA
>JANXCD010000131.1 GCA_025060305.1 Armatimonadota bacterium
TTTGTGTCTCGCACATCTCCTTTTCGGAACGAAACCCTTTGCTCCCAACCTTCTGGCAAAGGCTCGCCCAAAGTTTCATATTCGGATGGGTCAAAATCGGCGATGTCAAGCAAAACGACTTCGTGACCTTCCATCAGCAACTTGCGAGCCATGTGGAGTCCCAAAAAACCTGCTCCACCCGTTATCAGCACTTTCAACTTATTGCACCTCCATCATCAAAGGCGAGGGAAAATCGTGACTGAAAAATTTTGAAGCGAAACTGACTATCCGACAGCCAATTTGTTGAATTTTTGCGATGGTTTTTCGGGCAGACTGTCGTCTGACCTTACAAAACAAAGTCAACTGCGTAGGTTCTATTTATTGAGCGAGAGTAATTTCCGCCTCTTTGCCCATCAGCCATTCCTTGATTTCAGTGCGCCTGATTTCTTCAAAGAGTTCATCCAAGTCTCCTTCAAGGATGTCTTTGAGTTTGTATATGGTGACCTCGTATCTGTGGTCAGTGATTCGGTTTTGGATGAAGTTGTAAGTTCGGTCTTTGTCGCTCCTGTCTCCCGATTTTATTTGCTCTCGTCGCTGTCTTTGAATTTCCGCTTCCTGTTCCCTTCGTTTCATTTCCCAAAGTCTCGTTCGCAAAATCCTTAAGGCTTTCATTTTGTTTTGATGTTGGCTGCGTTCGTCTTGGCACTCAACGACGAGACCTGTCGGCTTGTGCCTTATTCGCACGGCTGTCTCGTTCTTTTGCATGTGTTGACCGCCAGGACCTGAGGAGCGGAAAGTTTCAATCTCCAATTCATCTTCTTTGATTTCAACTTGTGCTTCTTCAACTTCGGGCAGAACAGCAACTGTTGCTGCGCTGGTGTGAATGCGTCCAGAAGATTCTGTCACGGGAATACGCTGGACTCTATGGACACCACTTTCGTATTTCAGCAGTTTCCAAGCCTCTTTACCGCTTATGTGCAAGATGACTTCTTTGTAACCTCCGAGGGATGAAAGGCTTTCGTAAACGATTTCCGCTCTCCAACCTTTTCGTTCAGCATAGCGCAGATACATTCGGCACAAATCCTTAGCGAACAAAGCAGCCTCTTCCCCTCCTGTGCCTGCTCGGATTTCCATAACGACATCTTTGCCTTCCTTTTGGTCTTTGGGCATGATGGCTTCAGCGAGTTCTCTTTCAAGTCTATCCTTGAGCGGGACGATTTCTTTTAACTCTTCTTGTGCCAGTTTGATCAATTCCTCATCGCTCTCGTTTTCCAAGATTTCTCTCGCTTGTTTTTCTCGTTCAAGGATTTGCTTGTATTCCTTGTAGCGCTCAACTATGGGCAAGATTTCTCCATGTCGGCGCATCAAAGTTTGAAGTTTGGCTGAATCTTTAAGCGTTTCAGGGTCGGACAATTGTTGTTCAATTGATTGAAGTTCTGCTTCCAAAGTATCAAGTTGACGCTTCATGCTATGTGCTTCACCTGCCTCAAAGTTGGCAGTTACAGTTTTCGGCTCACCTTTGAACTTTCGCTCTTTCAAGTTGCAAAACTTCCCTAAGGGCGAAAAGAGCCACTTCTAATTGTTGCTCATCGGGTTGACGAGTGGTCAGTTTTTGTAGCCAAATTCCGGGCAAGGAAAGCCAATTTAACAAAGGTTTGGTAGCGCCAAGCCTCAACAACTCAAAACTGAGTGAAGCCACAACAGGCAACATGACTATCCGCGCCAAAACACCTTGCCATCCTCCTACGGGCAAGAAAGTGAAGAGTATAACTTTGACCAACAAAACGAAAAGCAAAAAGGCTGTCCCACATCTTGGATGTTCAGGCGGAAAGGGTTTGAGGCTGTCAATAGAGTAAAGAGGAGCATTTCGCTCAAAAGCGTGAACTGCTTTGTGCTCAGCACCGTGATAGGCAAAAAGCCTTTTTGCCTCTTTGGTCTGACCAACAGCCCATATAAAGGCGATGAAAACCACAATCCTGAAGAATCCTTCAAAAGTGCTAAGTGCAAATCGGTCGTTAAAGCCTAATTTTGCTGAGACGAGGTGAGGCAGCACGACGAATAAACCTATCGCCAGCGAAAATCCAAGCAATGCTTGCAAAGCAAAATTTTGAGGTTCGGCAACATTTTTTTCTTCCTCTGGAAGTGCCATTTGTAGCGATAGCCTCAAACTCCTCATTCCCAAAGCAATCGCATCATAGAAAGCAACTAAACCACGAAGGAGAGGGAATTTCCAAATTTTACTTCTTGGAGAAAGGGGTTCAGAGTGCAAAGCAATATCTCCTTTCGGCGTCCTAACTGCTATAGCCATGTAATTTTGGCTTCTCAACATTACACCTTCGTAAACAGCCTGTCCTCCTAACATCAAAGGCATGACACAACACCTTCCTTGAAGGTTTTGGGACGAAGTGAAGGTTAAGTGTTGGTTTTGTTTTCACCAAAAATTTGCCCATTCACTTTCTTCGCCTTGCAGTCGCAACTTTTTCTATAGTCTCTTTAACTTGTTTGCTTGCTGCCCTTTTTCGCTCAAAATTTTCAATTCGCCCTAAAGCGTCAACATACCTACGCTCTGTCGTTTGTCCTTGATACCAAGGATGACATGCCGAGCAAACTTCAATGTGAAGCATGGGTTTTGTTGACCTTGTTTTCCAAGTGTTGCCACATGTGCAAACAACTGTGCACTCAACATATTCAGGATGAATTCCCGACTTCATGGATTTGTCCCTCCTTCTTCGTGCTCATACCAATTCGCCAATAAAATTGTTCCAAAGCCGACCAAAAGTGTCGGAGCAGCACTACTCAAAGCAATCAATCTTCCTGTTCCCACGGGCAAAAGGAAAGCGAAACCGACCAAAAGCCAGCCGAGAGCGAATAGCATCCAACCCCATTTGTGAAGCAGCGTCCCTTGCTCTCTTGTTGTCATGCTGGCATACCAAATAGCCACCAAAAAACACGGAATTGAAGAAAGACCTTCACAAACTCTTGGCGATACCCAACCAGCAAGGTAAGCGATAATAACCGCTAACCCGTAAACTAAAACGATGACAGCCAAGACCTTCGTCAACTTTTGCCTTTCAGCGGTCATGAACGGTCAAGGGATAAAATCCCCAAGCCTCCGAAAAGATTTTATTAGCGACTTTTGGCTTGAATAGCATAGCACTGCCCAAACAAAAAGTCAACGCCATCAATCTAATTTTTCGGCTCATCAAAACTTATGCTCTCCAAGATGAACTTAGCACTCATCAAATCCCATTCAGCACTTATTCATCTTGGCAGCAGTGCTGAAAGAACATAGTCGGTTGCATAAATGAGCACGAAGGAAATGACAACCGCTTCTGTCGTTGCTTTGCCGACTCCCAAAGCGCCACCTTCAACTTTAAGCCCACGATGGCAACTGACGAGAGCGATGAGCATTCCGAAGGGAATTGTTTTCACCATGCCCCAAAACAAATCGCCAAAATCCAAAAAGTGCCGAATTGAAGACAAATAAATGGTTGCTTTCACACCAGCCTCAACAGAAACAAAATAGCCACCAATAACACCAGCGACATCGCCAAGCAAACAAAGTGAAGGGGTGATGACTATGCAAGCGAGCAATCTCGGCAAAACGAGAAAAGCGATAGGGCTAACTCCCATCACTCTCAAAGCATCAATTTGTTCAGTAACTTTCATCGTGCCAATTTCCGCTGCGTAGGCGGAGCCGACACGAGCAGCGATGACCAATCCTGTCGCAACTGGACAAACTTCCCTGAAAATCGTATAGGCTATGATCCAACCTACAAACCTTTCACCGCCTCGTGATGCCAATTCGTGTGCAGTGTAAAGGGCGAGAACTGCACCAGCAGCGGAGACAGTAAGCAAAACGATGGGTAACGACCTTAACCCATTGGTCGCAATTTGGTCAAGGGTTAATGTTAAAAGCCATTGTCTCGCCTTCATTTGACGGAAACATTCAACCAAGAGCAACCAAATTTCGCCCAACCAAAGGACGAAATTTTGAAAAAGTCCGAAAATGAACATTGCATCACGAAGAGCCATAATCCTTCGCCTCAAACTTGAGCAAGGATTTTGTCAAGCCCCATTTTCGCTCTCATTGCCAATTCGTCTTTTGAAAATTGTTGAGGCAGGGTTTTACTCAAAACTTCAACGGAGATAGCACCATCGTAACCTGCAGACTTAAGTGCCTTCAAAAATCCGAACAAGTCAATAATGCCATCTCCAGGCATCAAGCGCTCATTGTCAATTTGCTCATCAACAGGTCTATCTGGAGCATCGTTGATGTGGACATGAACGATTCGCTCTTTCGGCAGAGCCGCTAATTCATCAACAGTGTGTTGAGAACAGAACCAATGGAAACTGTCAACAAGCAAACCAATATTAGCAGCACCAATCTCTTCGCACAATTGTAAAGCCTGATCCATTCGCCACATCACTGGGTTGCCACTTTGGCGAAGGTGTAAAGGTCCAATCCACTCAATTCCAAACTTGACATCGTAATCAGCGAGGATAGAACAAATTTCTCGGAAGCGACGAACCATCATCGCCCAAAACTCTTTCGGGTCACCTGCTATTGATGGAGGGATGTAAGTAGTGCAAGAGTTGCAACCGACTGCTTGCGCAACTTTTGCTTTCGCAGGCAAACTCTTCAAACTTTCAGCATATTCACTTTCGCTGCTACCCCAAGCAACTGGAAGCCCAAAAACAGCGTGTTGGATTGTCTGTTCTGCAAGCCACTGTCGGGCAGACTCTTCACCTTCGGCAGCAATTTTTTGCTCAAGCCACTCAATCCCAAATTCAACGGCAGCGAAACCATGTCGTTTTGCCAAAGCGACGAACTCTTCATAGGACAATCCACCACCGACCGTCCCAGGGCTAAGACAAGTGAACACTACTAACCACCTCCAAGTTTTAAGTTTGGCGACTAACCAAGAAAGGATTATGGCGCAGTAGCAAAGAGCATAGCGACCGATAGTGAACTAAGTGAATGGGAAAATTGAAAGGGATGTATTTTGACCAAGTTGCAAAAATGCATTCGGATAGCGTAAAATTTTTGTTGCGACAATGAAGAGTGCCCTTTGCTTGGCAGGCGCTCTTCAAAGGCTGACAGTATGACTGTAAGCCGAAGTGTTTCAAGTGCAACGCTTTACTGTTCTCTGAATGGAAAAGCCAATAAAATCAAATTGTGAAAGCCTGAATTTCGGAGATGAGCCACGATGCACATTATCATCGTCGGCATAAACCACAAAGTTGCACCTGTTGAATTGAGGGAAAAAGTTGCCTTCTCGGAAGAATGCTT
>JANXCD010000132.1 GCA_025060305.1 Armatimonadota bacterium
GCATGGCGAAAACAGAGAAACTTTGGGTTTGACTGGCGAGGAAGTTTTTGACATTGAAGGCATCTCCGAAGGCTTGCATCCACGCAAGGAATTGAAAGTCCGAGCACACAAATCCGACGGCAGCGAAATTGCTTTCACTGTCATCGCTCGCCTTGACACTCCCATTGAAGTTGACTACTACCGACAAGGAGGAATCTTGCCTTATGTTCTGAGGAAATTGATGAAGGCATGAAAGAAGTTCGCTATTCACTTCAAATGTCATTCGTGGTGCTTTTTCACAAATATGCTGTAGGCTTTAGCCCATAGTCATCAACGAAACTTAAGTCAATGCCTGCAAGATAGCGCTGACTGCTAAGTCCCACAAGAGTTCTGTAAATTCCAAGAAAACATCTTGAGGAAAGGTTTTGATGGTGTCACAATTATTGCGTCCTTTCAAAATTAGCGATAACAGGCAAGATTTGAAAAATTGTAAAGGAGGCGAAAGGGCTTGAGTAGTGAAAGGACAATGAAGATTCAAGACGGCTACTTGAACTTTTTGAGGCGTGAGCGAATTCCCGTCGCTATTCATTTTTTCACTGGCATGCAACTTCGTGGCTTTGTGAAAGGGTTTGACACTTATACTTTCGTTCTGGAACTTGAAGGCACTAACAAGCAAATTTTGATTTTCAAGCACGGAGTCCTTTATGTTGATCCGATGCGACCTGTCGGTGATGTTGTTGGTCGCATAACCTCTGAAGCTCAGCAATTAGAACAAGCCCAACGACAAAGTCAACAAAACAAACCGAAAAGACCACAACCCAAACCAGAGCCAGCAAAAACTTAATAAAAAATCAAAGCAACCAGAGGTGAGGGAAATTTGAGTATCCCCTTGCTTTTTAACAAGATGCATGGGCTCGGCAATGATTTCGTTGTCATTGGAGCAATGGATGAATTGCCAGTGCCTGAAGAAAAGTTAGGTGATTTCGCTCGTTTCGTTTGCGACCGCCATTTTGGAATTGGCGCTGATGGCGTGATATGGATTTTGCCGTCTCAAGTTGCCGATTTCAAAATGCGAATCTTTAACCCTGACGGAAGCGAAGCAGAAATGTGCGGTAACGGAATAAGGTGTGCTGTCAAATGGTTTTACGACCGAGACTACGCAAAAAGCAAAATAGTTCAAGTTGAAACGCTCGCCGGCATTAAAAAGGTTTGGGTGCAGGAAAAAGAAGGCAAAGCAATCTCAATAACAGTTGACATGGGTAAGCCAATTTTTGAACCGTCACGAATACCGACAAAATTGGGCGATGAAAAACAAGCAATAGAAGTTCCGCTAAATGTTGAAGGCTCATTAAATTTCACAATCAGCGCTGTCTCAATGGGCAATCCTCACTGCGTCATTTTTGAAAGGAATGTTGATAGTTTACCTGTTGAAGAAATCGGTCCGAAAATAGAGCACCATTCTGCATTTCCTCAAAGAACAAATGTTGAATTCGTTGAAGTAATTTCACGCAACGAGTTAAAAGTCAGAGTTTGGGAGCGTGGCGCAGGTTTGACACTCGCTTGCGGAACAGGTGCATGCGCATCCTTAGCCGTCTCTTTCAAAACTGGTCGGACAGAAAGAAAAGCAAAAGTTCACCTGCCTGGAGGAACGCTAACAGTTGAGTGGTATGATGATGACAGAATTTACATGACTGGACCTGCTACTGAAGTTTTTCGGGGCGAATTTATTTGGGAAGGTTAAAAGAAAACTGTTGAAAGGAGGTCAAACTATGCCTAAACCTTCGCAAAGGATGGATAAACTCGGACCTTACTTGTTTTCGGCTATCGGTGCAAAAGTTCGTGAATTAAAAGCGAAGGGTTTCAAAGTCCTCAGTTTAGGCATTGGTGACCCTGATGTCCCGACACCTGACCCTATTGTCCTTGAACTTATCAGGGCAGTAACGGATGTCAACGACCATGATAGATTTCGCTACGGCAGTGATTGGCCTTTGGATGTCTTCCCGAAAGCGGTTGCCCAATATTACCGAAAGCGATTTGGTGTTGAACTTGACCCAAACTCTGAAGTTGTCCCTTTGATCGGTTCAAAAGAAGGCATAGCCCATATTGCCCTCTGTTATCTTGACCCTGGCGATATCGCTCTCGTGCCTGAGCCTGGCTATCCAGTTTACAAAATTGGCTCTCTACTCGCTTTGGCTGAAGGTTACTCTATGCCCTTGCGTCCTGAGCGAAATTGGACGCCAGATTTTTCATCCATTCCTTCAGAGGTTTTAAAGAGGGCTAAATTGCTATGGCTTAATTATCCAAACAATCCTACGGCTTCATGTGTGAACCTTGAATTTTTCGCAGAGGCTGTTGAGTTTGCACGAGAGTATGGTTTGCTGATTTGCCATGATGCTGCTTATGTTGACATCACCTATGACGGTTATGTTGCTCCCAGCATATTGCAAATTCCAAAGGCTAAAGAGGTAGCCATTGAGTTCGGTTCGCTCAGCAAACCTTTTGCAATGACTGGCTGGCGTATTGGTTGGGCTGTTGGAAACGCTGAAGCAATAAAGTTGCTTGCAACAGTCAAAGACAACATTGACAGCGGTATATTCCGACCAATTCAAAGGGCTGGCGCAAAAGCGTTGCAAATTTGGTGTCAAGACCCATCAATTGTCCAACCTTTGATTGAAACCTATCAACGCAGGAGAGATTTTGTAGTGAATGCTTTAAGGCGGTTGGAAATACCAGTTCAAGCGCCAAAAGGAAGCCTTTATATTTGGTCTCCTATTCCTCAAGGCTTCACCAATTCGCAAGAGTTTGCTACCTTCTTGTTAGAAAGAGCCTATGTGGCTGTTACACCTGGCGGAGGCTACGGCTCTGCTGGAGAAGGTTACTTTAGGATTTCGTTAACCTACTCTGATGATGTGATCGCAGAAGCGATGGAAAGGATTGAGCGAGCGATGGGAAGATGAAAAGAGTCAATGGGTTTTAGGTTTTAGTTTGTTGAAGCGCTTCTTTCCATTGCTCGTTGACTTCCGATGGAGCGACGACAAACTGTCCCCAAGCACGAGCATAAACGACTGCTTGCTCATCTTGAATTTCACTGGCGACCTCCCAAATCCATTTACGCTTTCGGACTAAGTATCCTATGACTTCAATAGTTTGACCAGTGGGCAAAGGTTTAAGGAAGCGAACTGTGATTTCAGCGGAAAGGGCGAACTGTCCCGTTTCAGCATAAATAGCCCAAACCATCGCTTCGTCTAAAAGTGCCATTATGATTCCACCATGAACTATGCCTGGAAAACCAACATGTTTTTCAGTCGGCGTAAAAGTTGCCTTAACTTTTTTATCAACGATTTTGAATCTGACACCCAACCTCCCTAATCTTGCGTCACCGCAAACAAAGCATTGCCGATAGTAAGGTAGAAATTGCTCGCTCTTTTCCATCGCTTCCACCTCCGCTTAAAAAGGATAGCACTTTCAGCACACTATGTTTAAATTTGGAAAAATTTGCTTCTCTCTGACCCAAGAGTTTATTTGGTGCTTCGCAAGGTCAGAGTCATGAGCGAGTTGGAGTAGTTCATTGAAAAATTTTTGTGTGATTTCAATTTGGTTTAGACTTGACGATGGACACTTTTTCCGTTATAATGCCATGCGCCGATGCAAACAGGAAGTCAGATTTTCGGAAGTATTAAAGCGTAAGGAGGAGTGAACAACTATGGCTAAAGCAAAATTTGAACGAGTTAAGCCCCATGTCAACATCGGAACAATCGGGCATGTTGATCACGGCAAAACAACTTTGACCAGCGCCATCACTATGGTGCTTTCAAAACAAATTGACCCGAATACAGGTCGCCCTTTGGCTCAGTTTCTCCGCTATGAAGACATTGACAAAGCGCCTGAAGAAAAGGCTCGTGGCTTGACTATCAACATCGCCCATGTAGAGTTTGAGTCTTTGAAGCGCCACTATGCTCATATTGACTGCCCAGGTCATGCTGACTACATTAAGAACATGATCACGGGTGCTGCTCAAATGGACGGTGCAATCTTGGTTGTGAGTGCTCCCGACGGACCGATGCCTCAAACCCGTGAACATGTCCTGCTTGCAAGGCAAGTCAATGTCCCTTACATCGTCGTTTTCATAAATAAGACTGATATGATGGATGACCCAGAATTGATTGACCTTGTTGAATTGGAAGTTCGTGACTTGTTGAACAAGTATGGTTTCCCTGGAGATGAAGTTCCTGTAATCAGAGGTAGCGCCCTTAAGATTCTTGAATGTGGTTGTGGGAAGCGAGAATGCGAATGGTGCGGCGCTATTTGGCAACTGATTGAAGCCGTTGACCAATTCATCCCTCTACCTCAACGACCAGCGGATTTGCCATTCCTTATGCCTGTTGAAGATGTTTTCAGCATCGCAGGTCGTGGAACTGTTGTCACTGGTCGTGTTGAGCGTGGTATTTTGAAGCCAGGCGAAGAGGTTGAAATTGTCGGCTTCTCAATGGAGTCACGCAAGACTGTTGTCACATCCGTTGAAATGTTCCGAAAAGTTTTGGACGAAGCCCAGCCTGGCGATAATGTCGGTTTGCTACTTCGTGGAGTTGATAAGCGAGAAGTAAGGCGAGGGCATGTCATAGCAAAGCCAGGCTCTATCAAGCCTCACACTAAGTTCCGAGCACAAGTTTATGTGCTGAGCAAAGACGAAGGCGGTCGCCATACACCTTTCACTTCTGGTTACCGACCTCAGTTCTACTTCCGCACTACTGATGTCACTGGAGTGATTGTTTTGCCACCTGACATCCAAATGGTCATGCCTGGCGATAATGTTGAGTTTGATGTTGAGTTGATTTACCCAATTGCTCTTGAAGAAGGCTTGCGCTTTGCTATCCGAGAAGGCGGACGAACTGTTGGTGCAGGCATTGTCACAAAAGTTTACGATTGATGAAGCAATTGCCATCACTGCTACGAAGAGCAGAAGGAAATCTCAACCTACTTATTGGGGGATGAAGGTTGGTTCAAAGTCTGGGAGAATTATTTGGCTTAGATTACACTTTCAATTTACCTGCGAGAACCGACTATGGGATTGGAATCATCGGCTGTGGCAGCATAGTCAACAATGCTCACTTGCCCGCTTATCAACGCTTTGGCTTCAAAGTGGTTGCTTGTTGTGACATCCGAGAAGAAGCAGCAAAGCAAAGTGCAGAAAAGTTCGGCATTCCCAAGTGGTTCACTGACTACAGGCAATTGCTTGATTTGCCTGAAGTTGAAATTGTTGACATCGCTATTC